>CAZNBD010000064.1:0-10145 GCA_964571405.1 uncultured Bacteroides sp.
ATGAAAGAAGCAGGTGCAGACCGTTATTTACTGCGTCATGAAACGGCTTCGGAAGCAGGTGGAACATGGAAGCCATGTAACCCAGTCCGTGGTGGAACTCAGGGCGTGCAACGCCAAGAGATACCATCATGAAAGCTATCTGTGAAATGGTGGAGAAAGCAAGGACACGCTTGATATCAACCTGAGTACAAGCAACCATGGCAGCATAGAAGGCTGTCAGGGCGCCAACCACTGTTATTATATCCAGCGCTGTTGTCTCCATGAGGTACAGCGGGAACAGGCGGGCCACCAGGTAAACACCGGCCACAACCATTGTTGCAGCATGGATAAGTGCTGAAACAGGGGTGGGGCCTTCCATTGCGTCCGGGAGCCAGATGTGCAGAGGCATCATTGCTGACTTACCCATACCACCCATGAAAATGAGGACCAGAGCCCAGGTCAGCACGGATCCGCCCAGGAATACGGGTGCGGAATGATTGGTGAATACACTCAGAATATATTCAGCAGTACCTTTGTTAACTTCATACACATTGGCCAGACCTTCAACCGGGCTGGAGGTAAAGTCCATGAAATTGAAAGTACCGGTGTAATAGCTCAGGATCAGTATACCGATGAGGAAGCCCAGGTCAGCAAAACGGGTAACGATGAACGCTTTTTTGGAGGCGCTCACGGCTGAGGGCTTGGTATAGTAGAAACCGATCAGGAGGTAAGATGATGCGCCCACAAGCTCCTAGAAGATATACATCTGGAAAATATTGGGAGCAACCACCAGTCCCAGCATTGAGAAGCTGAACAGAGACAGGAAAGCGTAAAAACGCTGGAAGCCACGTTCATATACACCGTGATGATCACGCATATATCCCATGCTGTAAAGATGCACCATAAATGAGATGGTGGTGATTACCACCAGCATCATGGCGGATATTGAATCCAGCAGGAAGCCTATCTTCATCACCAGAGTTGGTGTGAAAGAAAGCCATGTCTGTTCAAATACAAGATACTGGAGACGCACTCCATCCTGCTCAAACAGTTCATTACCGCTGAAGAAATAATTGAAAGCCGTATAATATGAAAGAACGAGCACAGTACCCATGCCGAGGCAGCCGAGAGTGCCTGCAAGGCGATGGCTCATCTTTCCGCCTGCCAGTCCTAAAAGGAGGAACATGGCCAGCGGAATGGCAAGTATAAGAATCGGTATTGTAATTTCCATATTGCTTAGAACTTCATTTCGTTAAGAGTGCGTACGTCGATGTTCTTTGCCGCACGGAAAATGTTGATTATAATGGCAATGGCCAGAGCTGTCTCAGCAGCTGCAATGGCAATGGCAAACAGTGTGAAGAACATTCCCTCCTGAGCCTCCGGGTAAATGTAACGGTTGAATACCACAAAATTGACATCCACCGCATTGAGCATGAGCTCAAGGGAGACCAGCATGGCAATCATGTTCTTACGTGTGATGAAGCCGTACACTCCGCAGGCAAACATCACCAGGGCCGGAACCAGATAATAGATAGCTGTAATTTCCATTGTGTACATTAACGTTTACGGGCAACCACCACGCCGCCGATTATACATGCAAGGAGAAGAACACTGATGGCCTCAAAGGGTAAGAGATAACCGTTTTCCGCTCCGGACAACAGGCTTTCACCAATGCTCTTCATGGTGAGGGCTTCCATGGCCGGTTTGGGGTTACACAGCAGAGCGCAACGGGTGAAGAGTGAGTAACCCACCAGCCCAAGGGCTGCAACCGCTGCTACAAGACCCAGGACGCGGCTGCGTGATGTCAGCCGCTCAGTGTTGTCTCCCGGTTTGCTGGTCAGCAGAATGGCAAATACAAACAGCACAACAATGCCGCCTGCATAAACCGCTATCTGCACTGCACCCAGAAATTCATAATCCATCATGAAGTACACCACTGCTGCCGCAAAAAGCGTGAAGAGCAGGTATGTGGCTGCACGGAGGATTTTTCGGGTGGTTACGGCCAGCACGGAAAACAGTACCATCGCAAGTGCGATGATAAAATAAAGAATAATACTTCCTACTGAATCCATATTGATTGATTTATTATTTACTGATTTAAGAGACCCGGAGCAAAATCATGCTTGGGCGGGTTTATCACCCTCGGCAGACCGGGCGGCTGCTTCTTTTGCGGCCTTGGCTGCGGCAGCTTTGGCCTTGGCCTCGGCTATCTTGCGCTCACGCTCTGCTGCGGCTTTGGCAAGTTCTTCCGGAGTGGGTTCCGGTTCCGGGGGCTCCGGACGGTTATTGAGCTGCTTGACAAGTTTGGAACGGGTGAATACCGCCTGTTCAAAATCATTGTCAAATGCTATGGCTGCTGTGGGACAGCTGGTCACGCACAGCTGACAGAATGTGCAGCTCCCAAGATCATAAAAGTACTTGTCAAGTTTCTTTTTCTTGGTGCCTGCGGGGGTATCAACCATTTTTGATTCAATGGTGATAGTACCGTTGGGACAGGCACGTTCACAACTACCGCAGCAGATGCAGCGGTGTGTTCCGTCAGGATTATACACAAAATGCAGCTCTGCGCGGAAACGCTCAGCCGGTTTAAGCTTATCGCGGTCTTCAGGATACCGCTCTGTAATCTTGGGAGTCACAAACTCCTTGCCTGTCACTCCGAGGCCTTTGATCAGGCTTGCTATGCCTGTGCCTAAGGAGGAAAAATATTCTTTTACACTTCCCATCGTGATGGTTGATGATTGATTATCTATATTCTGTTTCAGTCTCGGGCCTGACCGCCAACTATATCCAATAGTTCTGTGGTAATACCCTGCTGACGCAGTTTGTTATATTCAAGTTGTAATTGTTCAAGAAGTTTCTGAGCGTTGTCATTGGCACTCTGCATGGCCATTACGCGGGCTGCCTGTTCAGAAGCGCGGTTCTGTGCAAATGCTTCCTGCATCTGAGAGAGCAGATACATGGGAAGTACCTGCCGGAAAATGGCATCAGCGCTCGGTTCAAACAGGCAGGGAGCACCGGGGCGGGTGGTCTGCCCTATCTTTCCGAGTTCTTCTGCGCTTACGGGCAGATAAGCCTCGTTGCCGAGCCTCTGGCGTCCCGCTGAGATAAAGTGCATGTACACCAGCACTGCCTCATCTGTCTCTCCACTGAGGAAACGTTCCAGCAGGGAATCAGCAAATTCCTTCACCTTATCTCCGTCGCTCTTGGAATCAACTCCGGCAGCCGCGCTGACGCTCAGATGGGGATCTGAACCGGCAATACGCTGGACGGCCTTGAGCATCTTCTTTCCCACAGCCTGAACGTGGATATTAACCTGCTGGCCATGGCGGGTGCGGACATCAGAGATGGTTTCCAGTAAACCCTTGAAAATATTCACATTATATGCACCGCACAGACCGTCATCACTGCCAAACACAATCAGTTCCACTGCGTTGACAGCAGTACGCGGCTGTGTAAGGGGAGAGTTCACCTGTGCGTCTGAGTTAAGCAGAGACGCAATGACAGTCCTGACGCTGTCCCTGAACGGATTGAGCTTCTTGATAATGCCCTCCGCCTTGTGCATCTTGGCAGACGAAATCATCTTCATGGCTCCGGTGATTTTCTCAGAGGAAGCCACAGATCCAATTCGTCCTTTAAGTTCGCGTAGTGTAGCCATTATTTAGGTGTGTCTGTCTGGTTTAAATTTTTAGAAACGTCCGGCAACGTCCTGAGCGGCAGCTGTCAGTTTGGCCTCCACATCTTCTGTCAGTTTACCTTCACGCAGGGGCTTGAGCACATCATCAGCATGTTTGGCCTCAAGGAGCTGAAGGAACTGCTTTTCAAATTCTGCCACCTTGTCCAAGGGAACATTTTCAAGCAGTCCATGCACACCACAGTAAATGATAGCAACTTCATTTTCAACGGGCATGGGGCTGTACTGGGGCTGGATCAGAAGACGTTCATTCTTACGACCCTTGTCAATCACGCGCGCTGTTACGGGGTCAATATCGCCTCCGAATTTGGTAAATGATTCAAGTTCACGGAACTGTGCCTGGTCAATCTTCAGGGTACCTGCCACTTTCTTCATGGACTTGATCTGAGCGCTACCACCCACACGTGACACAGAGATACCCACGTTAATGGCGGGGCGGATACCGCGGTTAAACAGTGCGGTTTCAAGGAATATCTGTCCGTCTGTGATAGAAATCACATTGGTGGGGATATACGCGGAAACGTCACCTGCCTGTGTTTCAATAATGGGGAGGGCTGTGAGAGAACCACCGGCTTTCATGATGGGCTTCAGAGCTTCCGGGAGGTCATTCATATTGGAAGCCACTTCCTGATTGTCGATGATCTTGGCTGCGCGTTCGAGCAGACGGCTGTGCAGATAGAAAATATCACCGGGATATGCCTCACGGCCTGAGGGGCGTTTCAGAATCAGAGAAACCTCACGGTATGCCACAGCCTGTTTAGACAGGTCATCGTAAACGATAAGGGCGTCACGGCCGGTATCACGGAAATATTCTCCGATGGCAACACCGGCAAAGGGGGCGAAGTAACGCATTGCAGCACTCTCAGAAGCAGTGGCAGCCACTACAACAGTGTAGTCAAGCGCACCGTGCTGACGCAGTGTCTCCACCAGGGCTGCAACACTGGAAGCCTTCTGGCCGATAGCCACATAAATGCAATATACGGGCTTGCCTTCCTCATAACCCTTGCGCTGATTGATGATGGTATCAATGGCAATGGCAGTCTTACCTATCTGACGGTCACCGATGATAAGCTCACGCTGACCGCGGCCGATGGGCACCATGGAGTCAATGGCTTTAAGACCGGTCTGGAGAGGCTGAGTAACAGGCTGACGGTAAATTACGCCGGGGGCCTTACGTTCAAGAGGCAGACGGATGAGTTTGCCGTCAATGGGACCGCGGCCGTCAACCGGTTCACCAAGAATATTGATAACGCGTCCGAGCAAGCCCTCGCCTACAGGTATGGAGGCAATCTCACCTGTGCGGCGCACTGTCATGTTCTCCGTAACCTTGTCTGTCTGGTTAAGCAGGATCACACCCACATTGCTTTCTTCCAGGTTGAGTGCTACACCCTTGACACCATTCTCAAATTCTACGAGTTCATTGGCACCCACGTTGTCAAGACCGTAAACGTGTGCAACACCGTCACCCACGCTCAGAACCGTGCCTACTTCTTCAAAGGAAACCTTGGAGTTTACCTTTTCCAGTTGTTGTTTTAAAATTTGCGAAATCTCGCTGGGATTTATCATCTTTTGGTGGCTTGCTTGATAGGTTGGATAATAAAGGACTATAAAAGCGGGAGCGGTTTATTGCTCAAGAAGATTTAAGCGCAGATCGGCAAGCTGTTTTTTCACTGAAGCATCCAGGCGTTCACTGCCCATGTCAATGGTAAAACCGCCTATTAAAGCGGGGTCAACACTGAATGTGCAGTCAACGGTTCCCTGCCCTACCTGTTTCTGAATCATGTCAATGAGGCGTTCACGTGTCTTCTGCTCAAGAGGAGCGGCTGATGTTACTTTTACCTTGAAGATATGATTCTGTTCACGATACAGGCGGCAGAAAGCCCTGCCTATTTCAGCAGCAAAATCCAGACGACCGTTCTGAGACAAAAGGTTCAGGAAATCCGCATAGAGAGGGGCTTCCTCAGCCTTGGCCAGTCCGGCTGCATTGAGCAGAAGGAGTTCCTTATCAGCCGAAGGCACATAAGGATTGGCCAGAGTCTCAGACAAAGCCGGCTGTGAAGCGGCACTGTCAGTCAATGTTTCCATCAGGCTATACATTTTATCAGCCTGTGATTTTTCCTGAGCCACTTCAAGAAGTGCTTTGGCGTATCTGCGTGCAATCAGTCCTTGGTCCATAAGCCTCAGTTGTTCTTTTCGTATTGGTCAATCAGGTCAGAAACAAGTTTGTCCTGAGCCTTATCGTTGTCAATCTGGTTCTTAACAATTTTTCCGGCGATGGCGATAGCGAATTCGCTGACCTGATTGCGGAACTGCTGCTGAGCTTCTTTCTGCTGCTGGGCAATCTGGAGCTTTGCGGCATCCATAACCTTCTGAGCCTCAACCTGAGCGGCTGAACGAGCCTGCTCGATAATCTGGGTTTTCATCCGGTCTGCTTCACGCAGCATGTCTGCCTGCTGACGGCGTCCCTCTGCAAGAAGGGAATCGGCCTGCTCACGGGCAGTGTCAAGTTGCTTTTTTGCTTCCTGGGCATATTCCACACCCTTGTCGATGAGGTCTGCCCTGGAGTCCACTGTTTTCAGTATAACGGGCCAGGCGGCTTTCCACAGTATGAGGAAAAGCACACCAAAGGCTACGAACATCCAGAATATCAGTCCGAAGTCGGGAGTGAATAATTCCATCCGCTTATTCAGTTAAAGATTAAACAAAGAGAGCGAGTACGCAAACGATAACTGCGAACAGGGCAACACCTTCAACCAGGGCCGCAATAACAATCATGTTGGAGCGGATATCACCGGCAGCCTCGGGCTGACGTGCGATTGCTTCCATTGCTGCACTACCAATCTTACCGATGCCGATACCTGCGCCGATTGCTGCGATTGATGCGCCGATTGATGCGCCGAGTGCGGTAACTGCTGCGCCCATGGCGCCACCTACTTCAGGTGCTACTTGTGCTAAGAGACTGAACATTGTTGTACGTTTTTAAGTGGTTGTATCTTAGATTTATTATTTTTATCTTTATTAAACTTTTTCTGTTTTGACGGGTACCTCCGCCAGTTCGTGCTCCATTGTTTTCTTTACTTCCTCACCCTCATGATTATGCTCCTTTTCCTGAGCAAGGGCAATGAACAGTGTGGAAAGCATGGTGAAAACGTATGCCTGGATGAAGCTCACAAGAACATCAAGCAGAAGCATGAAGATGGAGAATGCGAGGGAAACTACTGTTGTGGCCTTTCCTACTGCCGGACTTACATAAGAGAATATGAAGATGAGCAGGGTCAGGGTAATTACTATCATGTGGCCTCCCATCATATTGGCAAACAGACGGACTGTGAGAGCTGCCGGTTTGGTAAAGATACCGAAGAGCTCTATGACCTGCATGATGGGTATGGGGAACTTGAGCCAGAGCGGTACTTCAGGCCAGAAGATTTCCTTCCAGTAATGTTTGTTGGCAAACAGATTGGTGACAAGGAAAGTACATACTGCCAGAACCAGTGTGACAGCAATATTACCGGTCAGGTTGGCTCCACCGGGGAATATTACTATAAGTCCCAGAAGGTTCATAAACAGAATGAAGAAGAAGACAGTGAGAAGATATGGTGCAAAGCGTTTGCTTTCCGGACCCAGAGTGGGTTTTATCACACCGTCATAAACAAATGTCACCAGACTCTCTATTCCACCAAGACCTCGGCGGGGTGCCTTGAATTTGTTGCGGCGATGGAATGAAGCCAGCCACAGCATAAGTCCTACCACCAGTATGACAGCCACAAAAAGCGCGGCCACGTTTTTGGTAATAGAAATATCAATGGGGCGTTCATAAGAACCGTCGGGCATAATTCTCACCACCTTACCCCTGTGGAAATCTTCCCGCTCGGATATGGTGAAAGTGGCATTACCGTCAGTGTAAACTCCGCCATTATTGAGGTGGCTTGAAGAGAAACAGTAAAACTCACCGTCACTGAACACTATAACCGGCAGAGGAATACGGTGATGGTGGTCAAAGGGGACCTCCCAGCCATATCCGTCACCAAGGTGCTCAAAGATTATTTCCTTTGGGTCAATCTTGCCGGAGCCCTCGTTTTCAGCGGTGTCCGCGCCGAAAGCCGGTATGGCCTGCGTCAGCAGGACAATCAGCAAGGACAGAAGGAAGAGTTGTCTTTTCATTGCGGGCAATTTAATAAACGCATACATTAATGATGTTTGACGCAATATCAGCAATACCGCCTGAGATTTCCCTCTGCTCCTCAGAGCCATCCTCTGTGGTAAAACGCACACTTCCGGCAGTCAGAACTGCCATCAGGGCGGCGTGGTTATGGAGCACAGTGAATTCTCCCATAGCGCCGGGAAGGGTGACTTTGCTCACCTGTCCGGTATAAAGTATTTCCTGAGCTGAAATAATTTTAAGCGTCATAATATCAACTGTAAAAGCTGCGCCGGATGAGTTAATCTGATTTTACTTTACTTCAGCAAGGAGTTTCTTGCCTTTCTCAATGGCTTCATCAATGGTACCGACATTGAGGAATGCCTGTTCAGGATATTCGTCCATTTCACCGGAGAGAATCATCTTGAAGCCGCGGATGGTTTCACTCAGGGGAACCATCACACCGGGCAGGCCGGTAAACTGCTCTGCCACGTGGAAGGGCTGGCTGAGGAAGCGCTGAGCACGGCGTGCACGTGCCACAACCAGCTTGTCTTCATCAGAGAGTTCATCAACACCCAGAATGGCAATGATGTCCTGCAGCTCATTGTACTTCTGCAGAAGCTGTTTCACTGCCTGAGCGGTATTATAATGATCCTCGCCGATAATGTGCGGGTCAAGGATACGTGAAGTAGATTCCAGAGGATCCACGGCAGGATAAATACCGAGCTCGGCAATCTTTCGGCTCAACACCGTTGTGGCATCAAGGAAGCTGAAAGTTGTGGCAGGAGCGGGGTCAGTCAAGTCATCCGCAGGCACATAAATCGCTTGAACTGATGTGATAGAACCGTTCTTGGTTGAGGTGATACGTTCCTGCAGCATACCCATTTCAGAAGCCAGTGTGGGCTGATAACCTACAGCTGAAGGCATACGTCCCAGCAGTGCAGAAACCTCGGAACCGGCCTGTGTGAAACGGAAGATGTTGTCAATGAACAGGAGTACATCCTTACCTCCGGAGCCCTGGTCACGGAACTGTTCAGCCACAGTAAGACCGGAAAGAGCCACACGCAGACGTGCGCCCGGCGGTTCATTCATCTGACCGAACACAAGGGTTGCCTGAGACTGGGCCAGTTCCTTAAGGTCTACATCCTCAAGGTTCCACTCACCTTTCTCCATTCCTTCCTTGAATTTGTCACCGTAACGCATAACGCCGCTCTCAATCATCTCGCGAAGGAGGTCATTACCTTCACGGGTACGTTCACCCACACCGGTAAATACCGAGAAGCCGTTGTGACCCTTGGCAATATTGTTGATGAGCTCCATGATAAGCACCGTCTTACCCACACCGGCACCGCCGAACAGACCAATCTTACCGCCCTTGCTGTAAGGCTCAAGCAGGTCAATGACCTTAATACCGGTGGAAAGAATCTCTGTACCGATGGTAAGATCTTCAAATTCAGGAGCCGGCTGGTGAATATAGCGGAGATTGTCACGGTCAAGTGCAGGAAGCTTGTCAATAGCCTCTCCGATTACATTGAGGAGACGGCCCTTGATCTGATCACCGGTGGGCACTGCAATGGGGCGTTCAAGGTTTTTCACCTCCATGCCACGGCGGAGTCCGTCTGTGCTTTCCATTGCCACACAGCGCACTGTGTCCTCTCCGATGTGCTGTTCAACTTCCAGAATAAGTTCAGAGCCATCCGGACGGTCTATTTTCAGAGCGGTGTAAATGGGCGGGATGATAACTCCTTCACCTTCAAAGACCACGTCTACTACCGGGCCGATTACCTGGGCTATTTTTCCTGAATTGGAGCTCATGGTTATATTATTGTTGTTATTTTTTTAATATTGAAGTGCTGGATTAAAAATGAAGACCATACATGATGATCACCACCATCAGCACAAGGTTGAAAAGGTTGATGGGCAGGAGATACTTCCATTCCAGTGAAAGCAGCTGGTCAATTCTCAGACGGGGATATGTCCATTTGAACCAGATGATTACAAATGAAAGGGCAAAGCACTTGGCAAGGAACCAGATGGTACCGGGGCAGTAATCCATAATATGGTTGAAAGAATCCCAGCCCGGGAAGTGCAGGGGCTGCCAGCCTCCGAAGAAAAGCAGGGAAGCAACTCCGGAAACCACAAACAGGTTAAGGTATTCTGCCAGATAGAAGAAACCGAAGTGAATACCTGAATATTCAGTGTGATAACCGGCAGTCAGCTCGCTCTCTGCCTCAGGAAGGTCAAACGGGCCACGGTTTGTTTCTGCTGTACCGGCAATGAGATAAATCACGAAGGCGATGAGCGCGGGGATATGACCCTTGAAGATGAACCAGAGGT
>CAZNBD010000065.1:0-9793 GCA_964571405.1 uncultured Bacteroides sp.
CAAGGAAAAACGTCAAGGTCCTGACTGCGTGAGCCGCCAGGACCTTGAACGTTAACGGTTATGGATGTACTCCCGGTATACTCGGTATGATAAGATGGCGTACAAAACTGCAAAGATTATCGCTCCTAAACCAATAAATCCCTGGAGCCATAGCTGAGCTCTTTCAGACAAATCATCAATCCAGATTATATGCACCAAAGCCAGCAATATAGATAAACTTATACACACCAGAGCCCATACCTTCAACTTTCTGTTGGCCGGGGAATTATATAGTTTTCTGATTTCATCGCGCGGCCCTATTTCAAAAATTCCCATAAATGTAAGGTTGTGTGATTCAACTGATTTTTATCTCCGGGTTAAGAGATCTGAGGGTTGAGATAAAATCTTCCTGATCTGCGGGAGAGACATAAACCCAGTTTGACCGTCCGTACTTCAGACCAATACGCCTGGCGGATAGAGCCGGAGAGGAAAGGTTGGTGGATTTGTGGGTTATTTCGGTTATTTTTGAAACGGGCAGATCCAGACGGAATAAAACACCGCACCTTATATGCAGTATATTGTCCTTGAAGGTATAATCAGTATGCAGAAGCATATCAAAAACCATCACCACACCGAAACCAAGCAGAACAACATCAATCAGAAGAACCCATGTAGAGTCATAACACAGGAAGATGGTGCCGATAAATGCCATTGACATCAGCACACACAAGGCCACAAACCACCTTGCCACCTTTGATTTATAAACCTTTTCCACTCCGCAAAGTTACAAATTTTTCAATCTAAAATTTTCAGATATACAGCTGTTTCAGGGGGATATTTCCTAAGAACGATGCCGCTGCTGAAAATGTTGAATAATGGGAGCCCAGAATTTCTGACATTCTGGACAAAACAAACATCTCAGTGGCGGCATGAATAATCCCTGAACATGATTTCCGATCAGCTTTTTCCTCACTGAATTTGATGATGTCTCCGAACAATCTTGAAAATTTGGTTTTTGTCGCCTGATCATCTGTAGCCAGATAGAAACGCTGTCCAGGTGATTGCGAAACTTTTTTCTGTATCTCTGAGATGAATAATTCATCAGGACTGTGGATAATTGACTGTTCATTATCTGTGCGCCTGATGTGGATACCTATGGGACTTTCACCCAATGATGATAAGATCCGGCTTACTTCAGCAGCTATGAGTTTATTGGGTTCAAAAAGCTCACGATAAAATTCCTTTCTGTATGTATAGAAATCAAGGCCGGACTGAATATAACAGTCTTTACCCTTTTTCAGAGCTGAATTTACCATATTGAAAACCTTTTCTTCACACCCATCTTCATCTAACATATCAAAGAAATCCTGTGAAGCATCTGTCAGAACGATTCCGTAATGTTTCTGGGCAAAGCTTGACAAATATAGGTTCTTTTTTCTGGGAACGGAATATAAAAAAAAATATTTCAGGAATGACGGATAAACAATGTGGTCAGAAATGAGAGGGTTATACTTGAAAACATCCTCAAATCTGGCATTTAATTCATCGTTCAGATACCATATTATAGAATAATCAACATTGCACCTCTGAGCCAATGTGATACCATTGGCAATAGACCTCATTCTATTGGCAAGTCCTCCTATCGGATTTATAATAATCTGCCCCATCTCAATTTATCTTTCAACTGTGCAAAGGTACAAAATATTCTTTCAATATCCCATTCTTTTTCAATCTGCAGGAGTGTGAAAGAAAAATAATAGTTGCCAGGTCAACTATTTTGGTGCATGGGTTGTTTAATTGTCGTTATGATGAACGAAAAGAATATATACTCAATGCCCAATGTGGGTTGTATGCTTGGGACTGCATACCAGGTGCTGGTAAGCCAGCTTGCAGAAGTATTGGCAGAGTCAGGACTTGACATCACAGTTCCTGAATACCTCATCCTCCGGACCCTTTATACCCGTGATGGAATGCAACAATGTGAAATTGCATCCATGGTGGGTAAAGACAAGGGCGCTGTATGCCGCTGTGTGGCTTCAATGAATAAAAAAGGATTGATAAGCACAGAGAGTATCAGCCACAAATGCCTCAGGGTGCATCTGTCTGATAAAGGCAAGTCCATCAGGCCGATGGTGATGGAGATTGCAAAATCACGTCATGATTCTCTGGAATCCCTTCTCACCCCTGAAGAGCAACAAATATTCACAAAAGTTTTAAGAACCATAATTCAAAACAGCTAATATTTTTTTCACAAATTATTAAGAAAGGAAAAACGTTATGATGACACTTACAATCTGGAGCGACTTTGCATGCCCTTACTGCTACATCGGTGAAACCCGCCTTGAGCGCGCAATTGAGGAACTCGGTCTTAAGGATGATGTACAGATTGATTACCGTGCTTTTGAACTTGACCCGAATGCTCCTAAAGAAGTGACCACAACAACTCCCGAGCGATTTGCCATGAAATACCGTCTTCCGCTTGAAGGCGCACAGGCTCAGATTCAGCAGATTTCAGATTTAGGCCGTGAACTTGGTATAGATTTCCGATATGCCACAACACAGTATTCCAATACCCGCGATGCCCACCGACTGATGAAGCTGGCCGAAGCAAAATATGACCGTGCCTCAGTGGAACGTCTCAACAAAGCTTTGTTCGCAGCGTATTTCACTGAGAACCTGGTGCTCTCAGACCACAAGGTATTACTTGAAAAGGCCCTTGAGGCCGGAATGAAAGAGGATGAGGTAAAGGAAGTGCTTGAGTCCAACAAGTATGATGATGAAGTACGCTTTGATGAACGTGAGGCCATGATGCGCGGTGTGCATGGAGTGCCGTACATTGTTTTCAACGGTTCTTTTGCCGTTCCCGGAGCAATGACCATTGACGGATTCAAGTCCGCACTCAACGGGGAACTCAAGAAACAGGAAAAGGAAGCCGAGGTAAACAGCACCGAGCGTCCGCACGTCTGCGGTCCTGACGGCTGCCAGCTTTTATAAAGGAGGAAATGCCATGATCAGAGAACTGACAGTACAGGGAGTATTTGCTGAGAACTGTTTTTTTTACATTGATGATGTGACCAAGTCCGGATTCCTCATTGATCCGGGCGCACAGGCCGGGCTGATATATGATACGATTCAGCGCAATGGGTGGCATATTGAGAAAATCCTCCTCACTCACGGCCACTTTGACCACCTGGGAGCTGCTGAACTGTTGCGCGAGAAACTGGCCGCCCCCATATATGTATATCCCGATGATGCTAATTACCTGACAGATCCATACCGGAATCTGAGCGTAAATTCCGGACAACCCGTAACCGTACCTCATTATGAAGAGCTCTATGACGGTGAGGTAATCCGTCTGAAAGCCAATTCAAGTTTCTACCTCAAGGTACTACACACCCCCGGCCATACTCCCGGCTCTGTGACATACTATGCGCCTGACGCCTCAGCAGCCTTTGTGGGGGACACCCTTTATGAGCACGGCCCCGGCCTGACACATTTTCCCGGAGGAAACAGAAGGGAACTTGAAGAATCCATCATAAACCGAATTCTGACACTTCCGGATGATACCGTTCTCCTTTCCGGCCACTCATCTCCCATAACCGTTGCAGAAGAACGCAGACTTTTATTAGGGTAAGGAAAAAAGTTGTATCTTTGCAGAACTGAATTCTGACAGAACAACTTGATGAAAAGTTCACTGGCGCTCCTGCTGACATTCATACTGTTGAGCTTAGGCTCCTGCTCCCGTTCCGCTTCATATAACCGCCAAATGGTTGATGAGGCAGAACGCGTCATGCAGATAAATACAGACAGCGCCATGGTAATATTGGAGTCCATTGACCCCTCTGAACTCACGGCAGACTCCACCCGCGCCAAATATCATTATCTGATGGCATGGGGACATCTGCGTCAAAACCGTTCAATGATTTCAGACTCACTCATATCCTTTGCACATGAATATTACCGGGGAAAGGATGTGGTGAAAGATATGCGCAGCGGCACAGCCCTGGCAATGTATAAGTTCTGGGTTGGGGACACTCCCGGAGCAATGGAAATGCTTGATTCCCTGAACAGGCTGCCGGACATTCCGGATTCCTTGCTGTGGCAGTCCCTGCGGTTCAGGGCTCTTCTTGGAGCCTCTGAGTATCAGGGAGAAGAACTGATTCCGATAGCCAAGCGGCTGATAGCACTTGAAACAGATCCCGGCAGAAATATTGAAGCAAAATATGTACTGATATGTGCATATGAGTACGCCGAAAAGATGGACTCGGCTCTTATTCTGACCAATGAAATCATTGATTTTTCACGTGACAATCAATTGGGTGAGTTGAATTTTCAAATGATGATTGAACGCGCCCAGATATTCACGGAATTGGAGCGTTATACAGACAGTAACAGTGATATTGATTACATTTTTGAGCATGCAGGTCCTGAAAACGGGGCGGCTGATTACATGCACATGCAGTATGCCATCAACGCACTCAACACCGGTGATACACAGAGAGCCCTGAGAGAAATGGAACTTGCTGACAGTTTTGCTGTCATCCTCAGGCACCAGGATGAATCATATTACCTCAGTTTCAGGAATCTGCTGCACACCATGATTGATTACCGACAGAACGGCCGGATGAGACTCCGGTATGTCAGCGGACTCAATAACCGGCAGCGGGAACGGTTCAACCGTATGCAGGCATCACAGTGGGAGTCTGAACGTGGTGCCCTGGAACAGGAACGCCGCGCTTTGGCTTTAAAGTCTGAGAGCCAGCGCAAGACTGTATTACTTCTCATATTGGCTCTTATAAGTGTGATACTCCTTGCAGGAGCCGGATTGATAATCAGGCACCGCCGTCAGCGCGAGCTTGAAAACGAGGAGCGGGCTGAGGCGCTCCAGAAGATGGTTGATGAGCTTAACTCAGCACCGGTCAAATCACGGGACCAGGACAAAACTCCCTCCGCACTCAGACGCGCCATGCTGCAGCAGCTCGGAATAATAAAGATGGTTGCGGAAACTCCTACGGAACAGAACAGGGAGATGCTGCGTAAAATTTCATCCATTGAAAGCGACACCAACGGTGAACTGGTAAACTGGGACAATGTTTTTGAACTTATCAACAATCTTTACGGTGGATTTTATGACAGGCTGCACAGCACATATGGGGAAGTTCTCAGCAGTAAGGAGGAGCAGATAATCGTACTGATGATGGCCGGTTTCTCCACCAAGGAAATAAGCGTGATCACTTCCCAGACCACTTCTACAATCTACGTCCGCAAGTCTTCCATCAGAAAGAAACTCGGAGTGCCGGAGAAAGAGGATATTGTCATGTTCCTCCAGGAAAAGCTCAACCGTTAAGGTCCCATTAAGAACGGCAATACCGATATTAAGATTTTTAAGAAACGCAACTGCTGAATAACAGGCAGTTGCGTTTCTCTTGTTAAGATTTTTATATTTGGCGTTAAGGAGGATTAAGGCATAATTTTGCATCATCAAAATCAAAAAATCTTGATGCAAATGAAACACAAATTATCCATTATCGCCATCATAATATTGATGGCCTCCACCTCACTCCAATCCTGTATATGGAATATGGGAAGAGGTGATATCCGGGACCGCCACATTGAAAGAGCCGTCCTGACTTATCTTGACACTGTGCCGGGAGTACAGTACCTCGGACAATCTGACACCCATGTCCTTGAGGATGGTAATTTCCAGGCTGTAATCATTTTTAATGTTCCTGACTCTGCGGGCAACATGGTGGAACGTAACGCCAGAATAACCACTGACATCAACGGAAGAGAGATATACACCTGGGAGGACCTGGACTGCCAGATTCTGAACGAAGCAAAACAGAGATTCACTGAAGAACTTAATGAAAACGGAATAAACATTGACGGCAGTCTCATTGATGCCCTCATTGAACTCAAAAGAAAATAAAAAATTACAGTCATGAAACAGATAATCCTACTTCTAACAGCCCTGACGGCTATTGCCACTACCTTTGGCCGTGAAATCACCGGCACCGTTCTTGATCAGGACAACGCCCCTCTTGATTACGCAAATGTGGTGTTATACTGTGACTCCACATACATCACCGGTTCCATAACTGATGCGGATGGAAATTTCACCATCGCCACTGACACAGATGGTAATCTCACAGTGCGGGCGTCATATTTCGGATATGAGACATTTTCCGCCCCGGTTCCAGCCTCAGGAAATTTGGGAAACATAATACTTGCTCCATCGGCTGTTGAGCTTGGAGAAGTGGTGGTCAGTGCATCACGTCCTCAGACCACTTTGAAAGGCAATGCTCTTGTCACCAACGTTGAGGGTAGTTCTCTGGCCATCTCCGGCACGGCAAACGATGTTCTTTCTCGTGTACCAATGGTGATTGACAACGATGGTACCATTGAAGTGTTCGGAAAGGGTAAACCCGCCATTTATATCAACGGACGTCCGGTAAATGATCTGCAGGAGCTGTCCCAGCTCAGTTCACAGGACATCAAGAATGTGGAAGTCATAACAAATCCTGGTGCAGCCTATGCCGCAGATGTAAAATCAGTGATACGGATCCGCACCAAACCGCCAAAAGGTGACGGCTGGAGCGGTACTTTCCGCACCGACAACGGGTTCCTGCATTATTTCCGCACCGGTAATACAATAGACTTGAAATACCGAACCGGTGGTCTTGAACTTTTTGCCAATTACGGATGGTGGTATGGACATAACAGGGCTGATAAGATGGACAATATGACCACCGTTACGCCTTCCCGCACTTATCTCCAGAAAATTCATTCAGACTGGAAAGAACGCTATAACGATATGAACGGCAAAATCGGTTTTTCCTGGATTATAAATGAGAACCACAGTGTGGGTGCTTATTACCGCACAGGGATGATCCGCCATTCAGTGACCGGCCAGACCCCAACTGAAGTATGGTCAGACGGCTCCTTGATGGGTAATATTGTCACGGACATGAACAACAAATCCCTTTCAGTGCCGCTCCACTCCGCCAATCTGTATTATAACGGCACCGTCAATAAATTGGGTATTGACTTCAATGTTGATTATATGGGATTCAAACACCGTCAGGAAGCGTATAACAATGAAGCCAATGAACTGGGAAATGACCGCCTGGTTACCATAACATCAGTCAACCGTAACAGAATGATAGCCGAGAAACTTGTACTGAGTTATCCGCTGTGGAACGGAGGAATTGAAGTGGGAGAAGAATACACCGCTACCCGCTCTACAAATATCTCATCCGCCAACATCCCTGAAATCTCCGATGCGGACAACAGGGTTGATGAGAACAATATCGCAGCCTTTATTGAACTTGGTCAGCAGGTGGGCCGCTTTAATATTGGAGCGGGGTTGCGCTATGAGCATGTCAATTTCAAGTACTATGAGATGGGACTGCTCAAGGCCGGGCAGAGTAAAAGATATAATAACCTCTTTCCATCCCTGAATATCGCCACTCAGATAGGACGTGTAAATATGGGATTGAATTATTCATATAAGACAGTACGCCCGGGTTACGGACAATTGGACGCCACAGTCTCATACATCAACAGCCTTACTTATGAAACCGGCAACCCGTATCTAAAACCCACAGGAATACAGACAGTGGAGTATATGGCACAGTGGCGTCAGTTCTTTGCCCAGCTTTCATATACATATTTCAAAGATGGGGTATATCATGTCACTGAGCCCTACGGAGCCGAAGGCGAGGCAACAATCATCCGCACTGCCAATCTTGACCATAGACATTATTTACAGGCTTTTGCAGGAGCTCAGTTCAGAGTAGGTGTATGGCAGCCCAGGGTAAATGTCGGAGTGATGAAACAGTGGCTCACTCTCCCGGTAAATGGGGAACCCATGAAAATGAATAGTCCCGGATTTATTTTCCAGTGGCAGAATGCCATACATCTTCCCATGGATATTTGGCTCAATATAGACGCCCAGTTAATGACACAAACCTGGGACTGCAATATGAAGCTTTCCAACACTCCCTGGTATATCAATGCCAAGATATACAAAGGTTTCTTACATGATCAGCTTGGAATCACTCTTGAAGCAAAGGATTTATTCAATTCATCCATGAAGGATGCTCAGCTGTTCAGCAATTCCGTGCAGATCATTCAGAAAAGTCATTCACCGGGCCGCTCCGTTATGCTGACTGTTCAATACCGCTTCAACTCCACCCGTGACCGTTACCGCGGTGCCGGCGCCGGAAACTCTGAAAAATCCCGATTCTGAAATACTTTTGCGTGTAGTTATTTGTTATAGTTTAAGAACAAATAACTACACGCATATGAATATCATAGAAGCAATAAAGGAGCGGCGCTCAGTACGCAATTATAATGGCAAAGGTCTCACCCGCCAGCAGATTGAAGAACTTGAAAACTCTGTCAACTCAGCCGAGTCCCCGTTTGGAGGAAGTGTAACAATCCGTCTTCAGTCTTTTGACATCAAGGATGGATTCAAGCCCAGCACTTACGGAATGATCAGAGGTGCTGTGGATTTTTTCCTCTTAGGCATCAAGGATGACAAGCAATCAGCCCTTACTGCCGGATTCAAATTTGAGCAGGTTGTACTGAAAGCCTGGCAGATGGGCCTGGGCACCTGCTGGATTGCAGCCACTTTCAAGGGCACGGATTTTGACCGAGGCCAAACGTGGCCTGAGGGTGAAGAATTGAAAATCATATGTCCTGTGGGTATTGCTGCCAAACAGGGATTTATTGAGAAAGCCGCCCGGTTCGCCATCGGCAGTAATAAACGCAAACCCTTTGACAAGCTCTTCTTCAAGGGCGATTTCCAGACCCCGTACGAACCTACGGACAGATTTGGGGAAGCACTTGAAATGTTGAGACTGGCGCCGTCCTCCACAAACTCGCAGCCATGGAGAGCGCTGGTAAGCGGAGACACCGTCCACTTCTATTATGTTCCCAAGAGTGCAGCCTCAGTACTTGACTGCGGCATAGGCCTGTGCCACTTCTTTGAAACCGAAAAATTCAATCAGAAAACCGGAGAAGTCAAAGAACTCAAAGACGCCCCCACACCCCCTGAGAACTGGATCTATCTGGTATCATACACCCGCACCAAGTAATTCCACATCAAATCTAAATTATTAGGTAATGATGATATCGTAAGACTCTCTTATCTTCTCTGAAAGAGAGACAATCAAGATATAGAATCAGATATCACGGATATTGAGGCAGATTGGAGGATAACTTTCTCCATCGTAGATTACGCTTGTAGAATTAATGTTGGGGAGTAGTCGCTTCAGGGTCTTCATGTTTTCTCTATAATCCGGGCGCAGCATCTTTCCCGCCTTCATTTCATATAAGTTAAGACCCTCAGGTGTCACCAACACTGCATCAACTTCCTTGCCCGATTGTTCCCGATAGAAATAAAGATTTGCATCAAGATCTTGATTGAATTGGTTCTTAATCAGCTCACATACTGCCATATTCTCAAAAACCGCTCCTTTCAAGGGATGGTTTTCCAACTGTTCAGAAGTTGCTACACCAAGAAGATAACACAACAGCCCCGTATCATAGAAATAGACTTTCGGCATTTTTGTAAGCCTTTTGGCAAGATTATTGAAATAAGGCGGCAGTTGAAATGCTATATATGAAGTTGCGAGCAAAGAGAACCACTCCGAAATTGTTTTGGAGGAGACACCCACTTCCCGCGCCAAGGAAGATGCATTGAATTCTGAACCGACCCTGGTTGCCAGTAATCTTACAAACTTGTCAAACTCAAGGAGATTCTTGATTCTTAGTAGATCACGTAGATCCCTTTCAATATAAGTATTAT
>CAZNBD010000066.1:0-7096 GCA_964571405.1 uncultured Bacteroides sp.
TCAGAAATTTAGTTGGGCGGTGAGGAGGCCGTGGAGGCGGGGGGAGTAGACGCCGGGAACGAGGAGCCAGCGGCGGCACAGGAGGTTTTCCAGTTTGATTCCTGCGCTTAGGGCCGGGGTGATCTGATACACTGCGTCAAGGCTGAGGTTATTGGCGCAGCCCATGCTGATATATTGCCATGGGCCTGAGTCTGATGAATATTCAACATACTTACGGCCATGACGTATTTTCCAGTCAATTGCCACATTGAGTGCTTTGATGGGAGTGGCGCTCACGCCTATGTGCATAACAGAGGATGCAAGGTCAGCTGTGGGGTAGACATTGTCATGGGAATTTGAGTAGAAATCCATTCCGGCATGAGCACGGATGTTCATCAGTGCAACGGCATAGTCCAGCCGTACGCCAAAACCACCGCCGTTGCGGTCCATTGATGTGAGAGACAGCGCGTTGTTGACCACGCTGATGGCTGCTGCGTCTGTGACATCAGCACAATATCCCAGGAGAGTACCTGAAAGTCCCTGTGCGCCCCCGATGCGGAGGCCGAGAGTGGCCTGGGCCTTGGCATGACTCACACCGGCGCTGTTAACCCCTGCCATATAGGGGGAATATGCCATGAATTCAGACAGCGAATTGAGGCGTGCCTGTCCGTTACATTCCAGCCATACAGTCAGCAGTGATGAGCGGTAGGCCAGCAGCACATCCGGGGATAAATATAAAGTGGTACTTCCAGGGTAAGTAACCAAATCCAAACGTACACCGGCCTTTACACTGAATTTTCCGGAGGCAAAAAGAAATGCCGGGTTGAGTGTGCAGACTGTTGAATTTCTATTGGCTATTTCCGCGTAAACGGCTTGGTAATAACCGGGGAAGATCCAGGCATTCCCTCCCCGGTGGAGATGGTCAACCCCAAGGTTCAACTCCACGGCTGCCTTGTGGGAGAAAGCATATTGAGCCCGCGCGTCTGCTCCGATGATGAATGTTGAAGGTTTGGCTTCCGAGTCCATCAGCGGCTTGCTGAAGCCCATATATTGAGCGTTCACTCCGGCAGTCCAGTTTACCCGATGTTTACCGGTCACTGAGAGATTGAGGCTGGCGCCGTCTGCGCCCCTGCTGAATTTTTCAGCATTAGGATTTAAGCCGGGCGATGAAACGGCATAATGCTCATATGAGGCGTTTCCGCTCATTGAGATTACATTACTGAACCGGTGTGCACCTCTGAGTGTGACGGCAAAATTATTATTGGTAGCCTTTATTTTAGAGTCATAATCGGTTAAGGCGCCCGTGTGGCTCTCACCCGTGTAACGGATTCCGGCATCAAGCCGTGATGCTGAATTGTTGACAAGAGAATATCCGGCACGCAGGTCCAGATTGAATACCGGCAGGTATCCCAGTGATACATACCCGCGGTAAGGCCAGCGGCCGGGGATTCCGGTGGCATCTGCCGGCGGGAGAGTGTCAGCCATAACTCCCGGCACTCCGGTCAGGGTGTATTCAGACATTGAGAGGGGCTGCGGGGTGTTAGGATTCGGAATTATGGTGGGGGTGACCGTGCTTAAGGGCGAGGCTGCTGTTTCACGGACATCCACAGTGCGTTCCACATCAATTTCTGTGGAGAGATTCTGCGCTGATGCGCTCAATGCCACACCGCAGAGGGCTATGAGAATTGACTTGTTCATTTTTCAGAAAAAGGATGTGTAAGGGCTCACTGGGCGTCCAGGGCCTGTAAGCGTGTGGAAATCATGTCTCGTATATCCGGTTCATTACCGGGGTAATTTTCAGAGAGCGCCCGGAGGTATTCCCTGGCCTCATACATGCGTCCCTGCTGTGCGTAAATATCACTTTTGAGGATGAACGCACGGGCCACCCAGTAATGCTGGGGGCTGAGGCTGGAGGTGAGAGCCCGGGCGGCGGTGAGTGCTTCATCGGTCCGTCCCAGGCGGAAGAGTCCGTCAGCGGCAGAGTATGCGCTCATTGCTCCGTAAGGTTCTGCGGTGCGGTCTGCAACGGTGGTCCAGACTTCTACAGCCTCCTGCAGGTTATCCTGCTCCGCAAGATAGAATCCCAATACATATGTGGCCTCGCCCAAAACGGCGGCGGGGACATCTCCGCTTTCAAGAACAGTGCGGGCCATTGCGCCGGCGCGTTCAAGATTTCCGAGATCCCGCGCTGTGCGCATGATACCCAGTCGCGCAGAGCGCATGTTTTCAGGGGTGGAGGCGCGGCTTTCAAGCTGCTCCCAGTATGTCTGAGAGAGTGGAATATCTCCATTGGCGTAAGCTGCGGAGGCAAGCATTTCAAGTGCAGTTTCCACCTGCGGTGCATCCGGGTACTGTGTTATGAAACGTTGCAGCCCACCGGTATCCGAGTTCTGTGTGTATGCCCTGCGTGCGGAGCCAAAAGAAAGTTCAGCGGCATCCTCGCGGTCAACGCCCGGGGCGCCGTCCACACTTTCCATAAAAGCCAGGAACTCATCTCCTCTGCCATCCTCAGCGTAAAGTCTGCGCAGGAGTGTGGCTGCCTGAGCTGCTTCATCGCTGGTGGGATAACGTGAGATGACGTCTCTGTAAGCCTGCTCTCCCTCAGTTCTCTGACCCATTTCAAGGAGGGTGAGAGCCATCTGGAGGTATCCCTGACGTCCCTGCCGTGTCAACGGATATGCTTCAATGAGGCTGCGGTATGTTTCAACGGCTTCACCGCGCCGTCCCAGGCTGATCAGAGCCTGCGTGCGTTCCAGCAGCGCGTCCGGCATGAGGGCGGAGGTGCTGTAACCGCTGTTGAAATTGTCTAACAGAGACAGTTTTTCATTATATCGGCGGAGGTATCCTTCCATGCGGGCGGCCTGGAGGAGAGCATAATCTCCGGAATTCACATCTGCCTGCCGGGCCTGCATATAGAGGTCACGGGCAGTGCTGTAATCTGAGGCGTAAGACGCTATGTCTGCACGCCGGGCAAGGATATCTGCCAGAGCGCGACCCTGAAATATTCCGCTGTTCTGAGCGGCTGCAAAAGATGTACCTGCCTCAGGATAAAGGCGTTGACCATAAAGGGCGTAGCCCAGCCCGTAATGAGCGTGGGGAATGTTGACGGAACCTGCAGGGGCGGTACGGAGGTAAGTCCGGAACTTGTCTGCAGCCTGACTGTATTGACCGGAAGCATTGAGCAACCGGGCGTCAGAAAGTATAATTTCAGCTCTGACACCGGCGTCTCCCGTGAGCTGTGCGCCTGAGCCAAGTAATGAGGAGGCTTGTGAGGTATCCCCGCTGTTTAAGGCTGTGGTTCCCAGAACGTACAGTATATACTGACGGATTGCCTGGGTGCGGCCGCCGGGGTTCCGGATGGCATTGAGGCGTTCCAGCGCTGTCTCATAATTGTTCCCTGAGAGGTAACCTTCTGCAAGGTATTCTCTCACCCGGTCTGAGTAAGGACCTGAAGGGTACTGGCGGATAAAGTCCTCAAATACTTCAACACTTGAAGAGAAAGGTACCTGAGCTCCGGCAAATTTTGAGGCTGCAAAGTTATAATATGCAGCCTGGCGGGCTTCAGGCACTCCATCCATCTGTGCGGCACGTTCAAAGGCCAGGATGGCCGCGTTCATGCGTCCCTGACGGTACAGGGCCTGTCCCAGATACAGAGAAGCCATCTGTCCGATAGCACCGGGAGCATCAGTGGCTGCACTGAGAAGCTGTTCTGCCTGATCAATGTTTCCGGCGGCATATTCCTGAGTGCCGGCAAGCAGAAGCGCGCTTGCCACAGGGGAGTCAGTGGCGGCAAGATAGCGGCGGAGGTACTGCATGCCTTCATCGGGTCTGTCCATGGCAAATAGGGCCTCACCGGCTATGCGGTCCATCTCGGCACGCCATTCCGGAGTGAGATTGGTACGGGCGGCTGAACGTGCGCCCTGAAGTGCTGAGTTCCAGTTTTCCTGCAGATAAGCCATCAGGACGCGGTAACAGAGTGCCTCAGGGACTTCCGAGGCGCTGAAGGAATGAGCGGCTGCGTTATAGTCTCCCTCCATCAGGGAGATATAGCCCAGATAATAATTGGCGGCCGAAGCCATTGAGGCCTCGCGGCTCAGCGGAGTCAGAACGCTCTGAGCCTGAGTGTAATCACCGGACTGAAGATATGCAACACCCTTGAGGAGTTCCGCTTCCACCCGGTCACACCCGGCCAGGGAACGCCCCGGCAGGGAGGTCAGCAGGCGGATTGTGGAGCTGAAATCATCCTGTGCAGCTGCGCACTGCGCTCTTCGCAGCATGGCTTTCCCATAAAGCAGGCTGCCGGGGTACTGGTGGCAGAAAGCTGTGAAGAGTTCAGCTGCCTCCGGGTGTTGGCCCAGCATGTAAGATGCTTCTGCTTGAGTGAAAAGCAGTTGCTCCTGTTCTTCCGGGGATGCGGCACTGCTTACCGGGGAGATGAGCGCATCAGCCGCTCCGGCCGGTACATTGCCGGAAAGGAGCATATGTGCGCGTGACAGCTGGCCTGCAGGGGTAGGGGATATTATTCCGGCCGGAGCAGTAAGCACTGTCAGTGCGGCCGTGAGCGTCAAGAGTATTTTTTTCATATCCATTTACGGAGGCTGAAGCCGCCGGCTCAGAACGGGTTGAATCAGAATTCTGCGTTGTTGGGAGTGCGGGGGAAGGCAATGACATCACGGATGTTGGTCATGCCTGTTACGAATAATACAAGGCGCTCAAAACCGAGACCGAATCCGCTGTGAGGCACTGTGCCGAAACGGCGGGTGTCAAGATACCACCACATGTCCTTCATGGGAATATGGAGTTCCTCAATGCGGGCAAGGAGTTTGTCATAGTCAGCCTCACGCTCGGAACCTCCGATTATTTCACCGATATTGGGGAAGAGGACGTCCATGGCGCGGACAGTGCGGCCGTCGTCATTCTGCTTCATGTAGAAGGCCTTGATGTCGCGGGGATAGTCTGTCAGGATGACAGGCTTTTTGAAATGTTCCTCCACAAGGTAACGCTCGTGCTCGGACTGGAGGTCTGTACCCCAGTCAACGGGGAACTCGAATTTACGGCCGGAGGCTTTGAGGATTTCCACGCCCTCGGTATATGTGAGGCGTACAAAATCATTATGAAGCACAAATTCCAGGCGTTCAATCAGGTTCTTGTCAAAGTGCTCGGCCAGGAACTCAATATCATCGCGGCAGTGGTCAAGGGCATAGCGGATGCAGTATTTAACAAACTCCTCGGCCAGGTTCATGTTGTCCTCAATGTCATAGAATGCCATCTCGGGTTCAATCATCCAGAACTCGCTCAGGTGGCGGGGAGTATTGGAGTTCTCGGCGCGGAATGTGGGACCGAAGGTGTATATCTGACCCAGGGCAGTGGCGCCGAGCTCGCCCTCAAGCTGACCGCTGACAGTCAGGGCGGTAGGCTTGCCAAAGAAGTCCTTGCTGTAATCAATCTTGCCGTCCTCTGTCTTGGGGAGATTATCCAGGGGCAGGGTAGTAACCTGGAACATAGCGCCGGCACCTTCAGCGTCACTGGTGGTGATCAGCGGAGTATTGAGATAGAAGAATCCCTTTTCCTGGAAGAATTTGTGAATGGCAAAAGCCAGGGCACTGCGCACACGGAGGATGGCTCCGAATGTGGCGGTACGTGGGCGGAGATGAGCTTTCTCACGCAGGAATTCCAGAGAGTGACCCTTTTTCTGCAGAGGGTACTCATTGGGGTCTGCGGTGCCGTAAACCTCCAGTGTCTCTGCCTGAATCTCGCAAGTCTGACCCTTACCCATGCTCTCCACCAATTTACCTGTCACACAGATGGAAGATCCGGTGGTGACAGCCTTGAGAGACTCCTCATCAAAACGGCTGAGGTCAAAGACTATCTGTATATTTTTTACAGTGGAACCGTCATTGAGGGCCACAAACTGAACGTTCTTGTTACCGCGGCGGGTACGAACCCATCCCTTGACGCAAACCTCGGTGCCGATAAGCGCCGGGTTGAAAATATCCACAATTTTTGTGCGTTTCATTGTCTTGAGCTGTTAATTCTTTGATTTTAACGGCAAAGTTAACAATTACCCCTCAGATATGCAAAAAGAAATTTGTGGCCTGATAAATTGGGGCGCATAAATGTCACTCGGACAACTCCTCTCTCATTGGTTACGGTAGGCTGGAGCGTTGGTTAGTTTTCGGATTCAAGGGCGGTGAGGATGGTGGTCAGTTCCTGTTCTGTGGCGGTGAGGCGCGCCCGACACTCGGTGAGGAGGGTGGCGGCACGACGCGTTTTTTCTGTGAGGGTGTCTATATCGCACTGATCTGAGCGGAGTTCCGCCAGTATCTTTTCAAGTTCTTCAACGGCTTTTGTATATGTGGTATTGGTGTCGCTCATAATGATGCAAGGTATAGGGGCGTTTCCGGCCCGAGGTTGAAAATTAAATCCAGTATTGAAAGATTTGTCAGGAAGCCGAGGCGGTCCGCCCGCACCTGATAGTACGGCGGCTGTGCCGTCAGGATGTAATCTGCCCGTGTCAGGTCCTCCGTTTTTTCTTTTTCCGGGAGTGTGTCCACAAGTTCTGTCCGTGGGGCTGCTATGGGCAGTATGATACTGTTGGCCCGGCTGATGAGCCCGGTAATTGTTTCGGGTTCCGGGAGCGGACGCGGTGCAAACAGCGGCAGCAACCGGTCACGGTAAAATTCATAGAACGGTGTGCGTCCGTAGGCGCTGTCAAGTGCGGTCAGATGTACCTCCCACCAGCGGCCGTGTGCGCTCACGCTCACATCCTCCCATGTCAGGTTTCCGCTCAGAAATGAGCCGCGCTCCCGGCTGACCGGTACAGTCAGGCCCAGAGGCCCCTGAGTATGTGAAATGCGGTAACGGTGTACTTCCTTGTCCCGTTTATTATACCGCACGCTGTTGTCCACCATTACATTCTGATACCGTGACATGAGCGCATAATACCCCACAGACCCGAACATCCGGGGCGCGAACACCCCGATGCGGTCCGTTATAAGTTCCGGTAACTGGAGCTGGCTCACTTGTCCGGGTTGGGGTTACGCAGGATGCGGTTCCAGCGGATCTTGCCGTCTGTCCATCCGCGTTCCTGATCCAGTGAGGCAAGGATGATGAAGGG
>CAZNBD010000066.1:7196-9684 GCA_964571405.1 uncultured Bacteroides sp.
GTTGTGCCCTTGGCAGGAATGAGCAGGCCGTCCTCTCCTCCAAAGTTTGATGTGGTCCATGTTCCGGCCTCGCTGTGCGGGAAGATGTACTTGGTGGAGGGGAAGATGTCACTGAACTTGACCATTGCATCCAGCAGCCCCTGACTGCGCAGGTTCTCTATCATGCTGTTGGTCAGCGGGAGCATGTAAATATAGTCTTCAGGCTGAGCGCCGGGGAGAATTGTGAGCCACTGCGGCTGAGAGGGATCGGAGGGCGGAAGATATGCCACATCGCTCTGCGCAATCCCCAGCTCATGCAGCTGCTCAGGGCTCAGTGCCCGTTTGAGGGCAAGAGCATACACAAACTGTACTGACTCAGGGAATTCCTGCGCCAGACCGTCAATGTATATGGTGTCATTGCTGATGCGCAGACGCTGCCCGGGCAGCCCCACGGCGCGCTTCACATAATTCTGTCTGCGGTCCACGGGACGGTAAATGACCTCACCGTATTCCTCAGGGTGTGCCAGGATATAATCACGCCCGTAATCCTCCAGGAGCATGTAATAACTCTCAGGTCTCACGTCCTCATATCTGCTCAGGACGGTGTCTCCCTCAGGAAAGTTGAATACCACTATATCTCCCTGTTCCACAGAGCGCAGTCCGGGCAGACGGCGGTAAGAATTTGATGGGCTGTCCATATAACTCTTGAAGCCGAAGAGCTTGTTGTGCACCAGGGGGAAATGTACCGGAGTCATGGGAACTCGCGGGCCGTAAACCACCTTGTTAACCCACAGATAATCACCGGTCAGAAGGGTTTTCTCAAGTGATGATGACGGAATCTGATAATTCTGTCCCACAAACGCAAATACAAAATATACAATCACCAGAGCATAAACCAGGGCGTCAACCCAGCTCATGACCGTGCGCACCACAGGGTTCTTACTCTTCTTCCACCATGTAAAGGGAATGTACCCGGTGATATATATATCAAAGAGCAACAGCAGGAAAATGAGCAGCCACCATGAGCGCATCCATATCACCCAGGCGATAAATAATGCGCTGACAAGCCCGAAGCGTATCCAGCGGGTGGTCTTGGTCTGAGCAATGCGCTCGCGGAATGTTTTTTTTGTTGTATTATCTGTCATGATTATCTATATCAAATAATGAAGGTATGAGATCCGGTAATAATTTAAAACTCATGCGGTGCAGGGGGCAGGGGCCGTGCTGCGCAATGGCCCGCCGGTGGTCCGCTGTTGGGTAACCTTTATTGCGGTTCCAGCCGTACTGGGGATACAGCTCGTGAGCCTGCGCCATGAAAGCGTCACGTGCGGTTTTGGCCAGGATGGAGGCTGCAGCAATGTTCCCATATCGCCCGTCACCTTTAATATATGTGGTGAAAGGTACATCTTCCCACTGCCGGAACTTGTTTCCGTCCACAGCCACATGGCCCGGCCTGACAGACAGGCCTGAAAGAGCACGGTGCATGGCTGTGATGGAAGCCTGCAGGATATTGATGCGGTCAATCTCCGCGGGGTCAACAGATGCTATGCACCACGCCAGAGCCTCGGCGCGGATAATGTCGGCCAGTTCAGAGCGCCGGCGCTCGCTCACCTGCTTGGAATCATTCAGCCACGGATGGCTGAAGCCCTCAGGCAGAATGACGGCAGCGGCAAAGACCGGGCCCGCCAGGCATCCGCGTCCTGCCTCATCCGTACCCGCCTCATTCACACCGGGCACGGAGCAGCCGGGTAAAAGTATGATTTTCTTATCCGACAAGATCGCAGCTCATTATGGCCTCAACCAGGTAAAGGCCCTGAATATCATCCCTGTTTATCTCCATGTCATCATACTCTGAATTGGCACTGTGGAGAATGACCTTATTACTGTCCGGATGGCGGCGCACAAATTTCACCAGCCTGTAATCCTCCAGCACCACCACATAAATCTGTCCCCACGCCAGGGGAGAACGCAGACTCACAGGCCGGATGGAGATCAGACTTCCCGGCTGAATGCGCGGAATCATAGAATCACCCGTCACCTGAACCACCGGGTAATTGGGGTCAAGATTGGGCAGATCAAGCCAGCCTATTATCCTCTCATCCGTAAACATACGCGCCAGGGGAATGCAGCCCGCCGTAACATCAATATTGTAAACCGGAGCGCCGGCAGGGCGTGAGGGCGCCGGAGCAGGAACTCCCGGACTCGCCTCGCGGGGGTAAGGGATACCATAGCCCGTGGAGAGCCATTCCTTTGAAACGCCCAGGTTGACCACCAGGCGGTTCAGAAAACTGTCGCTCGCCTTCATCTTGCCGCTCAGGATGCGTGAAAGATTGGCCGGGTCAACGCCCACCAGGTTGGCAAACGCAGCCTGAGTATGGCGTGAACTGTCTATCAGATATTTAATGCGGGCCACAACATCCGCTGACGGAGCCGGGACAGCCGCCTCGTAGGAGTTAATTGTTTTCATGTGGCAAATTTACAAATAAAATTTGTATTTCCACAATTTTTT
>CAZNBD010000067.1:0-9646 GCA_964571405.1 uncultured Bacteroides sp.
AAGTCCTGTGCAAAGACATAAACCAGACGGCCGTCAATTGTACCGTAACCGGTAACAACACCGTCGCCGAGGTATGATTTCTTTTCCTGCCCGAAATTGTGGCAGCGATGGCGCATGAACATGTCGAGTTCTTCAAAAGAACCTTCATCCAGAAGCTGTGCAATGCGCTCACGAGCGGTGTATTTGCCGCGCTCGTGCTGTTTTTCAATAGCTTTCTCGCCACCGCCTATGCGGGCCTGGTTGCGGAGCTCAATGAGTTCTTGTACTTTTTCAAGTTGGCTGCTCATAATAAATAGTTGATTTGTGGATGAGCCGTTGATTATTTATTGGGATCCTCGCAGAGTTCTACCAGGGTACCCACAGTGCTCTTGGGGTGGAGGAATGCAATGTTGAGACCTTCCGCACCTTTACGGGGAGCCTTGTCGATGAGGCGGCAGCCTTTTTCTTCAGCTTCCTTAAGTGCGTTGGCCACACCGTCTTCAACAGCAAAAGCCACGTGCTGGATTCCGCCGCGGCCACCGTTGGCGGCAATGAACTTGGAGATTGCGCTGTCCTCGGAGGTTCCTTCCAGGAGTTCAATCTTGGTCTGTCCAACCTTGAAGAAGGCGGTGCGTACTTTCTGGTCTGCTACTTCTTCAATGGCAAAGCATTTGAAGCCCAGGATGTTCTCGTAGAAAGGAATAGCTTCCTCAAGTGAGGGAACGGCTATTCCGATGTGTTCAATGTGTGAAATTTCCATTACTTGTGATTTTATATGGTATTTTTTTCTGTTAGTAGTTGTTTTCAATCTGCAAAATTAGCAAAAAAAGCCGTGCGGCAAGGCCTTAATCTCTTTTTTTACTAACTTTGTGGTCAAATTTTAATAAATCCAAGTTCAATGTCAAGAAAACGCAAGCCTCAGGCTCTGATAGAATCTCTTGAAATAAGCGCTGTGGCAGCCGAGGGTAACGCTCTGGGCCGCCACAATGATATGGTGGTTTTTGTTCCTTACGCCGCACCGGGTGATATTCTGGATGTGCGCGTGGAAAAGAAACGTAAAAATTATGCACAGGCACGCATTGAGCGTATAGTCTCACCCGGAGCCGTCAGGGTGGAACCACGCTGTGAGCATTTCACCGTATGCGGCGGCTGCAAGTGGCAGCACCTTCCGTACAGTCTGCAGCTTGAGTGCAAGCACCAGCAGGTGGCAGACGCCCTGCAGCGGATTGCCAAGGTGGAACTACCTGAAATACGACCTACTCTGCCGAGTGAACAGATCTGGGAGTACCGTAATAAGATGGAATATACATTTTCAAACCGCAAGTGGCTCACACGGGAACAGCTTGAAAGCGGTGAGACTTTCAATGACCGTGACGGAGCCGGATTCCATATCAACGGTGCTTTTGACAAGGTGCTGGATATAAACAAATGCCATCTTCAGGATGACCTGGGCAACCGACTCCGCTTGTTTGTGAAGAAATATGCCATGGAGCACGGTTTTGAATTCTATGATCTCCGTGCCCAGCAGGGGTTCATCCGGAACATGATGATACGCATTGCCTCCATCGGTCAGGTAATGGTCCTGATCCAGTTCGTACGTGATGAAAGGGAGAACATCAACGCGCTTCTCTCAGCGCTCAAGGAGGAATTCCCGGAGCTTACTTCAATAATGTATGTGGTCAACACCAAGGTGAATGATACAATCGGAGACCTTGACATTGAGCTCTTCACCGGCACACCTTACATTGAAGAAGATATGGACGGACTCAAGTTCAGAATCGGGCCTAAGTCTTTCTATCAGACAAACTCCCGGCAGGCACTACAGCTGTACCGCACAGCGCGAGATTTTGCCGGCCTGACCGGTAATGAACTTGTTTATGACCTTTACACCGGAACGGGTACCATTGCCAACTTTGTTGCGCGTAATGCACGTAAAGTAATTGGCATTGAATATGTTCCTGAGGCAATTGAGGATGCAAAACTCAATTCCGAGGTGAACGGAATCAATAATACACTCTTTTATGCCGGTGACATGAAGGATGTTCTCAATGATGATTTCATTGCCGAGCACGGGCGTCCGGACGTTATGATAGTAGACCCTCCGCGCAACGGAATGCACCAGGATGTGGTGGATACGATCATGCGCGCCGAGCCCCCGGTGGTTGTTTATGTGAGCTGCAATCCAGCCACCCAGGCCCGAGATCTGGCACTGATGGATTCAAAGTATAAAGTTGAGGCTGTCCAGCCCGTGGATATGTTCCCTCACACTGCCCATGTGGAGAATGTGGTGCGGATGGTGAGACGGGACAAGCCGGTGGATCAGAGCCCCGCCAGTGAGGAATTGTAATACTCCGGTTCTCCGCTCACTTCCCTGCCTATGAATGAAGCCGGGGGAACAGGAGTGGTTTCAGATGGTAATTCAATCTCAGCCACTGTAAGTCCCCGGTGCCTTCCGTGGAATTCATCCACCTCCCAGACCAGGTTCTCTGAAGCGGGAACAAGCCAGCGGGTTTTGTCAATGACTCTGGAGCCGCACAGGCTCAGCATGGCCCGGGCTTCCTCCACAGGAATTGAATATTCCCATTCATCACGCCTGATTCCTTCAGTGATACCCTTGACGGTGATGTATCCCTGCTCATCATAAATACGGATGCGGACGGTGGCGCGCGGTTCAGTGCTCAGATACCCCTGCACTATATGATGGCTGCCGACGGCCAGTTCCTTATAGCAGTCATTTGTTACCAGGTATTTACGTTCAATTTCCTTTGCCATAACTTAAGAAAGGTTCATATCGTTGTACAAAATTAGTAAAATATTCCTTATCTCGCTTATCCTGCTGATGGGTTGTGCTGAAAGACAGGTGTGGGCTGCCGTAGTGAATGGCATAGTCAGGGACTCCGTTTCCACAGAGGGAATCCCATATGCCTCCGTTATGGTGGAGGGGATGAATGTCACCACGGTGACAGACTCCCTGGGGCTATTTACTCTTAATGTACCGGAGAGCGCGCGTTTTGTCAGGGCAGCAAGCCAGGGCTATGCAACCCGCCGTTTTCCGTTGTGGCAGAATTCTTTTAATCTTCTGGACATCAACCTGCCTCCTCAGCCCACTGAGTTAAGGGAAGTGGAGGTGCGCAGGCGATATTCAAAACGCAATAACCCGGCAGTTGATTTTGTGCGCAGGCTGCGGGCCAATTCCTCGCTGACGGACCCTCTGACAAGACCTTACTACAGTTACGATTCATATCAGAAAATATCTTTCGGTATCAATGATTATGACACGGCATCCACTGCTGCCATGAACCGCCGTATGCCACTCCTGACTGAACTGGCTGAGGTTTCCCCGCTCACAGGAAAAACCGTGCTTACTCTCTCCGTTAATGAAAAGGCAGTGACAATGGCTCACCGAGCAGATCCGGAGGCACATAAGGAGACAGTTCATGCTCTCAGGCAGAGGGGAGTTGACCAGTTGGTTGATATGGATAACATGCAGACGGTTCTGTTTGACATGCTCCGTGATGTTAATCTGTGGGATAACGACATAATGCTGCTACGCAACAGTTTTGTGAGCCCTCTGAGTCCTATTGCCCCTGATTTTTACCGCTTCTATCTGGTTGATACGGAGGTAATAGACGGTGATACATGCGCTGTACTTGCATTCTATCCCAGGAACAGTGCCTCCACAGGATTTGCAGGGCACATTTATGCCGCCAGAGATGACAGTGCCATGTTTGTTCACCGGGTGGAGCTTTACACGCGTCCTGAAATAAATCTCAATTTCATAGACCGCCTCACAATCACACAGAATTTTCAGCGAGGACCGGGCGGAGAGAGACTCAAGACGGCTGATGATCTTGTGGCAGAGATGCGTCTGCTTCCCGGAACTCCGCAGGTATATATGAACAGGCGTATTGTCAATATCAACCACAGTTTCAGTCAGTTGCCTGACAGTATGTATTCGTTTTTGGGCGATACACGTACCGTCAGTGACGCACGTGACCGTGACAGCTTGTACTGGGAGAGTCTCCGCAGCATTCCCGAGTCCAACGGTGAAAGACGTGTGGAAGAATTGATGGCCAGGCTGCGCTCCATGCCCTTGTATTACTGGGGTGAATTGATTCTCCAGCGCATGTTTACAGGATATTGGCCTACGGGAAAACCGAGTAAGTTTGACATCGGACCTCTCAATACCATAGCAAGTTACAATTCACTTGAAGGGCTGCGCCTGCGTGCGGGAGGCATGACCACAGCCTCCCTGTCCCGCCGCTGGTTTGGTCGCGGATACGTGGCTTATGGGTTCAGAGACCACAGATGGAAGTACGGTGCGGAGGTGGAGTATTCATTCACAGACAAACGCTTACATTCACGTGAATTCCCGGTACATTCCCTCCGGCTGAGTCACTCATATGATGTGGACCGCCTCGGATCACATTACCTTTTTACCAGTTCAGACAACTTTGTGCTGTCCTTTACCCGCATGGCTGACCGACTGGAGACATACAGGCGCCAGACCCGGCTCCTTTATACTCTTGAATTGGGGAATCATTTCAGTGTTGAGGCCGCAGTGGAAAATACAAGGCAGATGGAAAGCCCATACATAAAGTTTGAGACAGCCGCAGGAACTTCGTATGGTCATTATACGCAGAATACCCTGGAGGTCCAGCTCAGATATGCCCCCGGAGAGACCTTTATCCAGGAACGAACAGGGCGCTTCCCCGCCAATCTGGATGCTCCGGTATTTGTGTTGCGGCACCGATGGAGTCCCCGAGGTTTCCTGGGCTCGCGGTTTGCAGTGGGCAGAACGGAATTCAGTTTCAGTAAACGCTTCTGGCTCAGCGTTGCAGGCCTGATGGATGTTGCAGTGGGAGCCGGTCACGTGTGGACCTCAAGCCCTTTCCCAGAACTTCTCATTCCCAATGCCAACCTGTCATATACCATTCAGCCAGAGAGCTATGCGCTCATGAATCCCATGGAATTCATAAACTCCAGTTTTGTATCATGGGATCTTACATACCGTCCACAGGGTCTGTTGCTGAATCTGATACCAGGTGTGAAGAAGTTGGGACTCAGAGAAATAATCGGTATAAGAGGACTGTACGGACACCTTGCCCGCAAGTCAACACCATCTTCGGAAAACGGACTGTTCATATTTCCGGAGGACGCCCATACACGTCCCATGGACCACGGCCCATATATGGAGCTCAGTGCAGGACTTGACAATCTTTTCCGCTGTCTGAGAGTGGATTATGTATGGCGTCTGACTTATCGCTCCGTACCGTACAGCATAGACCGCTCCGGCGTACGTGTAGCCCTCCACCTCACATTTTAAGAGCTTGTCCCATAATATGGGACAAGCTCTAATACTGCAGGTAAATAAAGGGTACGAGTTCGCTCTGTCGGGTCTGGATTACAATGAAGAGGATAACGGCTAACAGGACAGCCTGTATGGCAATGGGCATACCCTGATAGTACTGAGAGGCTCCGGTGGTCCATGTGCGCGGGGCAGCATGCATAATGTATCCAGCGGCAAGAGCGCACACAATCATCAGATAACCGTCAACAAATTGCCCGGCCACATCCAGATGGAAATTGGTGAATATCTGGGTCAGAATCTCACCCAAGGTCTGCAAGGAGTCCGCCCGGAATATCACGAAACCAAAAGACATCAGCACAAAGGTGATGGCAATATTTGCCAGCACACGTTCAGGGCGGTTACGCAGGAATTCAGGGACAGTCCATTTTTTCTTGATCTGTTTGTGAAGCACCAGCAGAAGACCGTTATATCCGCCCCAGAGCAGATACATCCAAGAGGCACCGTGCCACAGACCGCCTAAGAGCATCGTGGTCATCAGATTAAGATTGCGTCTGTGCTGACCTTTGCGATTTCCTCCCAGGGGGATATACACATAATCACGGAGCCAGGTGGACAGGGAGATGTGCCAGCGCGCCCAGAACTCCGTTGGGCTCTGACTCTTGAAGGGTGCGGCAAAGTTATCCTTGAATCTGTATCCGAGCATGAGCGCAAGACCTATAGCCATATCGGAATAACCGGAGAAATCGCAGTAAATCTGAATGGTAAATCCCAGGCATCCCATCAGGTTTTCAAAACCGGAGTAAAGCAGCGGATTTTCAAAGATACGGTCCACAAAGTTTCCTGAGATATAGTCTGCAATAACCACTTTCTTAATCAGACCCATCATGATCAGGAACAGGCCTTGCGCTGTCATTTGAGGGGTAGGGTTGGTATTGGCCTGAATCTGCGGAATCATATCCTTGGCGCGGACCACGGGTCCGGCCAGCAGAGGTGGGAAGAAAGTGATGAAGAATGCGTACTGAAGCAGGTTTCGGCACGGTTCCATTTCGCCACGGTAAATATCAACCATGTAGCTTATGGAGCGGAAAGTGAAGAATGAAATCCCGGCCGGCAGAAGCACCTGAAGAGGGTCAAAGTGAGATCCTACGATGCTACCGAATGCGTTGGCCAGCAAGGTGAAGTACTTGAAATATATCAGCATCCCCACATTGACGGCCACATTGAGACCCACCACGGCCCTGCGCCACTTGTCCTCATTGAGAGAGGCCAAAAGCATTCCCAACAACCAGTCTGAGATGCAGACCCCGCAGAGGATGGCAACACACCAACCGCAGTTCTTATAGTAAAAATATAACGAGAAAATAACTACCAGGCTCATTTTGAGCACGGGGCGGTTCTTTACCAGGTGGTAAAGGGGAATGAACAGAGTGAACAGCACCAGAAAAAGACCGGTGTTGAACAGCAGGGGCTCATTGGGAGTGAAGGAGAGTACGCCCCAGAGGCGTTCAAAAAATTCAGTCATTGAATAATGATATGGTTTTGGAGCGCGAATTTACGCAATTTTCCAATACGATTTAAAGAGAGGAGCCACTTTAACAATATATATTTGCATATTTAAAACAAATGGAGTAATTTTGCAACACCTTTCGGGGCGTAGCGCAGTCCGGTAGCGCACCTGGTTTGGGACCAGGTGGTCGCAGGTTCGAATCCTGTCACCCCGACAAAATTTCGGTAAATGGGTTTAACTTTGTGAGTTATGCCCATTTCGCAAAAATTACCGGAACAAAAACGGAACACAGCGGTTCCGAGGTTAGTATTCACTCTGACGTTTTTCTCACGGAAAATGTCAAAAAAAATGTACCCGGACAAATTCTTTACGCCTAATATATCAGGCGAACAAACGGACTTCACACACCAAAGCGGAATTGACTCCGCTAAACAATTTGACCTTCCGGTCTTCCGTGAAAATGGAGCTGGCGCTTATATAGAGTTCAGGGCTTTTGATCCTGCCCTGGGGAAAATGCGCCGAAAGACTATCAAACTAAATCGCATCAAGGGCATCAAAAACCGAAGGGACTACGCTCGTGGCGTTATCAAACGCTTAAATGATCAGTTAAAGCATGGGTGGAATCCGTGGATTGCTAAAGATGTAACAAACCTGATAACCCTTGAGGACGCAATCTGCCGATATGAGGCTCACATTGAGAAGATGTTGTCAAGCGGTTACTTCCGTAAGGAGACATACGTTGGATACAAATCGTATCTTAAAATAATGCGCGAGTTCATAATAACACAACGCCCTACTTACTACTGCTATCAATTTGACCGCAGTTTTTGTGTTGACTTCCTTGATTACGTATTCCTTGAGAGGAACAATGGAGCCCAGACCCGCAACAACTACCTCAACTTTTTAAGAGTGTTGAGCTCGTTCATGGTTGAAAAGGGATATCTTCAGAGTAAGCCAACAGATGGTATCAGTCCTATAAACAAGCGATTTTTCAAAAAGGAGAGAGAATGCATTCCTCTTGAAGTGGTGGGGAAGATAGCTGACTACTGCCAGGATAAGGATCCGGACTTTCTCTTTGCGTGCTATCTTCTTTATTACTGTTTCATACGCCCCGTTGAGATGACTCGTCTGAAGATACGCCATTTCAATCTACGAGAATGCACGCTGACTGTTCCGGGTGCGGTGAGCAAGAATAAGAAAACGCAGACAGTCACCATCCCTAAGAAGGTGCTCAAATATGCCATAGATTTAGGCGTATTTTCGGCTCCAAAGGATTTCTTTGTTTTCTCTAACAAATTGAAGCCGGGGCGTGAAGAAATAGATCCGAAGCATTTCCGGGATCATTGGAGTAAGGTCAGAAAGGCGTTACGCCTTAAAAGTTCCTGGAAATTCTACAGTCTCAAGGATACCGGAATCACCGAAATGCTGAAACGAAAATTGCCTTCAATAGAAGTGCGGGACCAGGCCCGCCATTCATCACTGGCCATTACTGATATTTACACAGACCACAACACCGAGGCCAATCAAGATATTGTAAGCCTGGATGGTGCTCTCTGAAAAGCAGCCGACCCGAGGCATCACGCACCGGGTCGGCCTATTAATGTCAAAAAAATGTAATCAGCTGAAAGTGATTTCTCCTCGGCGGTTGTCTCCGAAGGAGACGGTGAAGGTTTTCTGGCCTTGTTGCTCAGCATGGCGGCACAGGCATGCCATGATGCGGCGGAGCTGGCGGTTTGAGGGTGTGGTCTGATTGTGGAGGGCATACTCTTCGCTTATCAGTTCCAGCTGCTGATGGTAACACTTCTTGCAGTACTGGTGGGATCGGCGCATGTTCTCATACTCCTGTTGCTTGCGGGCCCGGAGGGTTTCTCGGGCTTCCGGGATGCGTGTCTGGCCGATGGCGGTGTTGAGCCGGCCGATGGTACGGATGGAGTCCCGGGTGATCTGACGCTGTTCTGCTTTGTACTGGGAGCGCAGCGCGTTGATTCGTTTTTCAAATTCGTTCATTTTTTGTACGTTTGGCGTTGTCAGACAGAAAAAACGGCTGTCATATCCCGTCGCCAAACGTACAATAATCACTCCGTAGAGTAAAAGTTGTGTGGATACGACAGCCGTAGCTGTTATAATATGGGCATAAAAAATGCCCGAAATCTTTTCGAGCCTTGAACCGCGGCTCTACGGAATGGTAAGACCATCATACGTTTGGCACTGCAAAAGTACGACAAGTTACTGACACCGCCAAATTTATTTTGAAATTTCAAAAAAAATATGATAAATATTCTTGAAAATGTTTTGCAATATCAAAAATATTTCGTAATTTTGTAGTGTAATCAATGAGGGATTACAACGGACAAAGCCTGATGCCGATAAAAGAAAGGCTTAACCCCTGACAAATCCGCAATATGTTGACCTTTGAAATTAACATCAGGATTTGGAGACTGAAGATTGCTAAAATCACTCTGACAATCTTCTAATCCAAGAAAGGGTGGCAGAGAGCCTTAAAGACCTCCGGAGCGGGAGGCGCCCTTTCTTGCCGGGGTTAAACCAATGCAAAATTACAATTAAAACATGGAAAAACAAAAAGAAAGTAATGGACATGGCGGAAAGCGAGATGGTGCAGGACGTCCGGCCACCAAGTACAACACTCGTTCAATAGCTCTGCGAATTCCTCAGGATGTTGCCGAGATTCTTGACCGTCAGGAAAATCGCTCTGCTTACATCATAGAGGCCATACGGGCATATGACCTTGAGCAGCGGAAGCATACACTCCTGGGGCTTGAGATAAGCTATACGAAGAACAAATAAACCACGGGCCGGCAGAGAGTGACTGTCGGCCCGTTCCGGCTATA
>CAZNBD010000068.1:0-9508 GCA_964571405.1 uncultured Bacteroides sp.
ATCTAACGTGATATTCGGCTGTTCCCACGTTCCTATCAACATGGGATTAACAGTTGAATTGAGGTGAGTTGAGCAAGCTGTAAGCAATACCACAACTGCTAAGATGAAAAGTGTCGTTTTCATCTGATTTATCTTTTTCAAATAGAGTCAAATCTTTTAAAGAATCAGTATATTCTGATGATTTCTCATTTTAGTATCTCACGGATGCTGATTATATTAATGTTTAGGAATTGATTTCACGTTGTTTCTCTTCTAATAGTTGGCTTAAAGAATCTGAACATTCTGATTCTGGAAGAAATAATCCTATTGCTTTACCGACACACAGTGTATATCCATGCTTAGAGTGTATTATTTGATAGAGCATATTATAAGGAATTGTGGATATGCTGTACTCATCTTCTACTACAAAATATGTATTATAGAATTTATATCTTACAGGCAAATCATGGTACATTTTGTATGTTTTGTATATTGCAGAGCCGCTATAAGAACGCGCATACCTGTTACAAAATATTGAATATATAATCATGAATACACCAATACAACCTGCAATTAAATCGTTTGATACAGATGCTATCAACAGAAAACCCAGGCCCATCAATACGAGTAGGCGAAACCCCCAGACATTTACTTGTTTAGCTATTTTTTGTGATGGAAAGCTCAAGAAGAACTGATTGAAATAGTCTTCTGACCATACGAAAGAGGCCGTGGCGATGGGAGTGCTCGTAGTTGAATCCATATTGATTTATCACGTGTTTCTCATCCTCCGTTGAAACATTAAAGTTTAGACGTAAAAAAAGGTGTGAGGAATGTATTTTGTTCTATCCGGTCTCAGGTCTTGGTCTACCTAACTGCATGGATAAAACAATAGCCCCACACCGATAGAGCTATATAGGCTGTCAATCACGACAGGGTATAAGCTACCGATGTAGGTGCTATTGCCATTTACATCTTTATGCAGTTATCAGACGACCAAGTTTGAGAACCAAAGATAAAATGTTCAATAACACCTTTTTACAAAGTTGTTGATTCAGGGTGCTTTTGAAAGACCTGAATTTACCTGCAAAGTTAAGTAAATTTAGATATTTGCCAAAACTTCAAGAGAAAAATTTTAAGGGTTAAAAACTACAGAACAGCAGAATTCCCCATATCACAGCAATAAACTTGTCTCCGAGGCCTCCGGCTATCAGCATTTTCAGGGGCCAAAATATATTCCACCCGCTAATGAAGCACATGAAAAAGTAAAAGATAGCAGCGATAATAAACATATTGTATTCGTTTTTACTGAAATCCTGAATTGGATTTCATTCTATAATACCGGAACTGCAAAAAGGTAAATGATTTTTTTATTCAGAAATCAGCTCATCGCAATGAGGGCAGATTTTGGTATTACTATTTACAATACCACCGCAGACTGGACAAAGGTTAGTTTCAATAGAAAATATTTGTTCAGAAACAGGCGTAAAAGATACGTCTGGGAAAACGCTGCAAGGGGGGTGTTCATGCAATTCATGAACAATCATTTCAGGACAAGCTGCAGTTCCTTTAATTAGAGCTTCAATCAGGCTCAGTGCTTCTGGCATGCTGTTTGTTTCAATAAAAAGATTTTCATACAAGTCCGAAAGCAATTCCTGATAGTTATGATAACTTTTTGTCTGAAATTGCAAGTCTTCTTCGATATTATTATAATTACGCTCAACAACTTCAACCAAATTCTGAGGCAATAATTCAACAGAAGATGAGCTCTTGTCTATGCCCGATGCACAGTGATTTTCATTAAGTCTATTGAATCTTTTACACAATAATTCATCTTGTTGCGCAAAAGAGGCTGTAAACTTATTGGAATCATATAAAAACAAATTATTATTCAAATCAATAGCAATACCATCAAGCTCACTGAATAATGAGTCAGCGTTTAAAAAATCGGACCAATAGCCGGAGGATGTGTGTATGATCTCAACCGTTAATGGACGTACAAGATAATTAAATAGTTTCAGACGGTTCTTAATGATATCGGCCTTAACTATGGCGTTTAAAAGTGATCGTTTCCCGCAGACCTTTATCGCGATATCATCAGCTTCAAATTCCATGTCCCTCTCAATGATGAGGTATTCCGCCCTTTGTTCTTCAAACATTGCGTCAAATACAATTTCAAAAACTTTATTAAAAAAATAGGCAGGTAAGGTATATGCATTTAACTGACAATTAGCCCCCAATCTTCCATTCTCTTTTTTACCGAGTAAAGAATTTGTATTGGCTATACGTGCCAGATGAGCCTTGTAGAATGTGAACTCCTGACATAAATGAGCAATTTCATGAGAGATAACCGCTGATAACTCATCTTTATTCAACATCCTCATAAGGGAATAACCAATCACAATACACGGCTGCTTATTTAAAAATAAGTTAGAAAAACTTGGTTCAATGTATACTGAAATTTTTGTGCCTGAAGTCAGAATAATTTTTTCAAGTTTTTTCTCATAGCCAACTTCGCCTGCAATTTCATCAATAAAGGAGAATAGCTCCGGGGTGTTGGCGCGGGTTAGAGTTGTCCCCTGAGGAGTATACGGTTTGTATAAACAGGCTGCGATGACTGCAAGAACAGAAAAAAACATTGGGAAGACGGCAAATCTCATCCAGCTCATTGATTCGCACTCTGAAAATATTATCCCTAATCCAAGTCCAAACACTGAGGATGCAAGAAAAAACAAGCATAGAACAGAGATCATCATAATTTGCATTGTGATGATTTTTGTCCTAATTTTTTTTGAAACCTTCATCCGACGACTCTTATATTACAAGGAGAAGTATAAAAGAAAGAATGATTACGAGAATGAAAATTACTGTCCACTTTCTTAAGGAACTACCATTTTCAACTACTTTTGAACCATTATCTTTTCCGTTTTTTTCATCCTCCATGGGTGAAGACGGCATTTCCACGCTGTTTTCATCCTCACCATCTACCAATGCAGCCATAGAAGAAAGCTCCTGACTTGGTCCAAAAATGGATTGTCTGTGTAATTTGAGAATTTCCACGATTGATTCCTTGTCAAGTGGTTGAGACTTTTTGCCGATGATTTCAATTAATTGGTCTTTTGAGAGGGATTTCATGGCAATACTAAACTCAATGGTTTCGGCTTCCGCTTCTTTCCGGATTCCTTTAACAATAAGTTTATACACCTCAAAAGCTTCAGCAAAAGAATTGTTATTGACAATTTCCTTATTGAAATATCTTGTCTCTTCAGCAGTCAGTTGTCCCTTAATGTATTTATCAAACAGATCAATTCTTTCCATTTCGGTTTCGGCTTTTAGGTTTGACATCAAATCCGGCTCGTTTCAGGGAATCGGTTACTCGTTTAATAAGGTCTGTCATGCATTGGCTTTTCTTTGCTTTAGCAGTTGAAGCGTTTTTATACCCCAATTCCTGCGATATTTCTTCCATTGACAGATCTGAATAGTAAAACATCCGGATTATTGAAGCACATGGCTCAGGAGTATGACTTAATTCATATCCGAGCAAGGATTGAACCTCAGCATTATCGTTCAATGTACAATTATCTTCCGGAATTTCATTTAAATCGTCTGCAACTTTTTCCTCAACAGTTTCATTAAGCGGGTTGCGCTGTAAAGCTTTATTTGCAAGATGCAAGCCTATTGAAATAATATAGGCCGGCCAATCTGTATTTTCTTGAACAGTTCCTTTAACCAAGTTTTCATGGACGGCAATGAAAGTATCTTGATAAATATTCTCAGCATCAACAAACCTCATCCGGGGAAAACTTCTGGCGAGCCTTGCCAGAAAAATCGGGCGCAGGCGGTTATACCAGTCTCTTACTATATCTTCGTAGTTTTGAATCATTTGTTTTAATTTGGATTTGTTGGTTCCTGTGAGGATTGCAAAATTAGTGAAAAGTTTTATTGTAAGTTATTTTATGAGCTTAAAATGGATGCTTTGTACATAAAAAATCCTCGGGGGTTGACCCGAGGATTTTTTATGTGAATGATGGATTTGTCTTATCAGGCCAGGAAGCCGAGGAGAACACCTGCAGCTACAGCTGAACCAATTACACCGGCCACATTCGGACCCATGGCGTGCATGAGCAGATAGTTGGACGGATCATACTCCAGACCAAGGTTGTTTGAGATGCGCGCACTCATGGGAACTGCGGATACACCGGCGTTACCAATGAGGGGGTTGATTTTCTTGGCCTTGGGAAGGATAAGATTGAAAATCTTGACAAAGATCACACCGCTTGAAGAAGCAATGATGAATGCCATGAATCCCAGGAAGAAGATGAAGATGGTCTGGGGAGTGAGGAACTGCGAAGCCTGTGTGGATGCACCCACTGTCATGCCTAAGAGAATGGTAACAATGTCAGTGAGGGCATTTGAAGCGGTCTTGGCCAGACGTGTTGTCACACCGCACTCGCGGAGCAGGTTGCCGAAGAAGAGCATACCGAGCAGGGGAAGACCGGAGGGTACAACAAAGCAGGTGAGCAGCAGACCAACAATGGGGAAGATAATCTTCTCATTCTGGCTGACGGCACGTGCCGGTTTCATCTTGATCAGACGCTCCTTCTTGGTGGTGAACAGGCGCATCAGCGGGGGCTGGATTACAGGGACAAGAGCCATGTAAGAGTATGCAGACACGGCAATGGCACCCATCAGGTTGGGAGCAAGCTTACTGGAAAGGAAGATTGCAGTGGGACCGTCAGCACCGCCGATGATGGCGATGGCACCGGCCTGGTCAGGGCTGAAACCTAACAGAAGGGCAACCATGTATGCACCGAAGATACCGAACTGAGCGGCTGCTCCGATGAGCATCAGCTTGGGGTTTGCAATCAGGGCAGAAAAGTCTGTCATGGCACCGATGCCGAGGAAAATCAGCGGGGGATACCATCCGGCAGACACACCGTTATAAAGGATATTGAGAACGGAACCTTCCTCATAGATACCGATTTCAAGGCCGGCATCCGGGTTGAAAGGAATATTACCGATGAGGATACCGAATCCGATGGGCACAAGGAGCATGGGCTCAAAGTTCTTCTTGATGGCAAGCCAGATGAAGAACAAACCCACGGCGAGCATCACAAAGTTACCGAACTGAGCGTTGGCAAAACCTGTGAGGCTCCAGAACTGCATGAGGTTTTCTTGAATGAATTCTCCCATTTTATTGTAAAATTAGAGAGTTTTATTCAATAGTGATCAGAGTAGCGCCTTCAAGAACTGAATCTCCCTGAGCTACAGCGATTGAGGTAACTTTACCATCGCGTCCAGCATGGATGGCATTTTCCATCTTCATTGCTTCAAGAAGCAGAACGGTATCTGCGGCCTTGACGGTGTCACCCACCTTAACCTGGATGGAGATAACCACTCCGGGGAGGGGAGCAACGACTTTGGCGCCTGCACCTGCGGTTACGGGCTTGGTCACAACCTTTTCGCCGCTGGCTTTGCGGGGAGCCTGCTGGGGACGCGGAGCGCTGGGAATTTTTACTGCAGGAGCTTTGGAAGCTTCAAGTTCTACCTGGTAAGGTACACCGTTGACCTCTACCTGGGCCAGGTTGTCCTCAATGTCACCTACGGCAACCTTATATACATTGCCGTTGATTTTATATTTATATTCTTTCATTGGTTAATGTTTTATAAGGTTTAGTGTCGGTTATGGTCCGGCATGCTGCGGAGGCCGTAAATCTTGGAGCTCCAGGGAGAGTAAGCGCGCTTAACCTTGTTGATGGTCAGGACGGTGCTTTCATTGTCATGAGCGTTAAGATGCTGGTGGAGTGCCATTACGATGGCTGCAATTTCTTCACCGGAGTCATGGTCAACGTCATCATCAACAGCAGCGGCAGCGGCCTCGCCCTTGAGGGCTACGCGTTTATTCATCAGAGAAACGGCTGCACCGATTTTGCCTAAGGCGTAGAAGCAGAGGCACAGAACGAGCAGAGCGCTGAATACCACACCCATGGCCATAAGAGTCATGGCAAAACCGTTTTTGTCTCTCTCGGCAAAGAGCTCAATACGCTCATTGGTGTCCTCAATCACGTTGGCTCCTGAAGGAGTGATGTAATCATGACCACCGCCAGTGCGTACTTCCCACACACCGTTTCCGTCAACTGAACGGGCGTAAGTCTGGTCAGCAAGAAGCTCGGGAGTAACAGTAACCTCATCAATGAGACTACCGTCTGCGTCATACAGACCAATCCAGTTTTCCTGCCCGGGAACAAGGATGAAATTTGTGTGGAATGTTCCGCGGTTAGGCTGACCGTCTGCAAAGAACACCACGTGCTGTCTGCGGGCAATCCTGGTATTAACATCACCGAGGGGCACGGGATAGAGGCGCTTGTTGTTGGGGTCGTTTGTCAGGAACAGGCTTGAGATTTCAACCGGAGCAAAGTTTGAGTTGAAAAGCTCAATCCAGGGGTGACGTTCCCCGTAATCATCCACGATGCTGTTGTTGTTCTCCACCATCACCTCATTGATACGCACGGCCTTACGGTTCTGTGCGCTGAGGGCGGCGGTTCCCAGTATCAGCATCAGGAAGATGGCTATATACTTTCTCATATTGATCACAGGGGGATGTTGCCGTGTTTCTTGGCGGGGTTTACAACCTTCTTGGTAGCAAGCTGCTGGAGTGCACGGATTACGCGGAAGCGGGTGTTGCGCGGTTCAATAACGTCATCAATGTAACCGTAACGTGCTGCGTTGTAAGGATTGCAGAAGAGTTTGTTGTATTCTGCTTCCTTCTCAGCCAGAACGGCTGCGGGATTGTCAGAAGCCTTGGCTTCCTTGGCATAGAGAACTTCAACGGCACCTGCGCCACCCATAACAGCGATTTCAGCAGTGGGCCATGCGTAGTTCATATCACCGCGCAGCTGCTTACAGCTCATCACAATGTGAGAACCGCCGTAACTCTTACGCAGTGTAACGGTAACTTTGGGCACTGTGGCTTCTCCGTAAGCATAGAGCAGTTTTGCACCGTGGAGGATAACGCCGTTGTACTCCTGACCAGTACCGGGCAGGAAGCCGGGAACGTCAACCAGGGTTACCAGGGGAATGTTGAACGCATCGCAGAAGCGTACAAAGCGTGCGCCCTTGCGTGAGGCGTTGCTGTCAAGCACACCGGCAAGATACTTGGGCTGGTTGGCGACGATACCCACGCTCTGTCCGTTGAAGCGGGCGAAACCAACGATGAGGTTCTTGGCGTAATCACGCTGAACTTCAAGGAATTCACCATTGTCAATGATTGCGCCGATAACCTCGTACATGTCGTAAGGCTTGGTGGCAGAATCGGGAATGATTTCATTGAGGCTGTCTTCCAGACGGTCAATGGGATCAGTGCATTCAACCAGGGGAGCTTCCTCAAGATTGTTCTGGGGGATATAGCTGAAGAGCTTGCGGATGATGCGGATGGCATCTTCACCGTCTTCGGCGGCAAAGTGGCATACACCGCTCTTGGTGCTGTGAACTTCTGCACCACCGAGTGCATCCTGTGTAACGTCCTCTCCGGTTACAGTCTTAACCACTTTGGGGCCTGTGAGGAACATGTAAGAAATACCCTTGGCCATGATGGTGAAGTCAGTCAGGGCGGGGGAGTAAACCGCACCGCCAGCGCAGGGGCCGAGGATTCCGGAAATCTGGGGAATCACGCCGGAAGCCATGATATTGCGCTGGAAAATTTCAGCGTAACCGGCCAGGGCGTTGATACCTTCCTGGATACGTGCACCGCCTGAGTCGTTGAGACCGATAACGGGAGCTCCCATCTTCATGGCCATATCCATGATCTTGCAGATCTTCTGGGCCATAGTCTCGGAGAGCGAGCCGCCGAACACGGTGAAGTCCTGTGCGAAAACGTACACGAGACGACCTTCGATGGTGCCGAATCCTGTCACAACGCCGTCGCCGAGGATGTGCTTCTTGTCCTGGCCGAAGTTGGTGCAGCGGTGAGTGACGAACATGTCGAGTTCCTCAAACGAACCCTCGTCGAGGAGCTGGGCGATGCGCTCGCGGGCAGTGTATTTGCCACGTTCGTGCTGTTTGTCAATGGCCTTCTGGCCGCCGCCTAAGCGGGCTTCGGTGCGGAGCTCGATAAGCTCTTTTACCTTTTCGAGTTGGCTGCTCATATCAGAGTATTTATAGGTGTCTTTTTAAAATGGTATATGCCTGGCACGGGTGTTGAGGCCTGTGCCGGGCATTTTTGTTTTTCGGATTGTAGATTATTTGTTGGGATCCTCGCAGAGTTCGATGAGGGTGCCAACGGTGCTCTTCGGGTGCAGGAAGGCGATGTTGAGGCCTTCAGCGCCTTTGCGGGGAGCCTTGTCGATTACGCGGGCGCCTTTTTCCTGAACTTCAGCCAGGGCGTTGGCTACGCCGTCTTCAACGGCAAATGCGATGTGCTGGATGCCGCCGCGGCCACCGTTGTTGGCGATGAACTTGGAGATTGCTGAATCTTCAGAGGTGCCCTCGAGGAGTTCGAGCTTGGTCTGGCCTACCTTGAAGAAGGCGGTGCGTACTTTCTGGTCAGGTACTTCTTCGATTGCGAAGCATTTGAAACCGAGAATGTTTTCGTAGAAAGGAATGGCTTCGTCGAGCGAAGGAACGGCGATGCCGATGTGTTCGATATGCGAGATATCCATAACTGTTTGTATAATTGGTTTATTAATGTTTTTTCATGGGCGTCGCTGCGGTTTTGACCGCAATATACGACCGTGCAAAATTAGTCAAAATATTTAATAAAGCACGCAAAAAAATTATTTAATGCGGTGTTGCTCAATACTCGTCCCAGCTGCGGATCTCGATGTCCTCGAGGCTGAGGGTTGTGAAGGCGCGGATGAAGGCTGAAGCCAGACGTGCGTTGGTGAGCAGCGGAATGTTGAGGTCGATGGCTGCGCGTCGCACTTTGTAGCCGTTGCTCAACTCTGTTGACGACAGGTTTTTGGGTATGTTCACTACCATGTCAATCTCGTGGTTGTGCAGCAGGTCAACAGCCTGCGGCTGCATGTCGGGCTGCGAAGGCCAGTAAACGCGTATGGAGGGTATGCCGTTGTCGCTCAAGAAGGTATGGGTGCCTGAGGTGGCGTAAATCTTGTAGCCTTTGTTGTGCAGCATGTGAGCGGCGTCAAGCATGTCGGCTTTCTGGCGCGTGCCTCCGGTGCTTAACAGTACACTCTTGGCGGGGATGCGTTGTCCAACGGCAAGCATTGACTTGAGCAGGGCCTCGCTGGTGTCCACGCCTATGCAACCGACCTCGCCGGTCGATGACATGTCTACACCCAGCACGGGGTCGGCACCCTGCAGGCGCGAGAAAGAGAATTGCGAGGCTTTGATGCCTACGTAGTCGAGGTCGAAGGCGCTCTTGGCCGGTTTCTCCACGTCAAGGCCCAGCATGGCTTTGGTGGCAAGGTCGATGAAGTTTATCTTCAGCACTTTGCTGACGAACGGGAACGAGCGTGATGCACGCATGTTGCACTCGATAACCTTGATGTCATTGTTCTTGGCAAGGTACTGTATG
>CAZNBD010000069.1:0-9395 GCA_964571405.1 uncultured Bacteroides sp.
AATGGTTTTTCTGAGATTTTTTAGATTTGTTAACACGCATGAAAAAAGCGGGGTATGTGTTTGAGGGTCAGGTACGCGAGGGTAGTGCCGTACCTCCGGCACGGTGGTTCTTTTTTTGGGGGGGGAGCCCCCGCACACCTCCGCCTGCGGCTTCGGTGTACGGGGATAACCATGTGGCGCCCCTCCAGGGCGCAGGATGGTGGTGGTCAGTGGGTTACGGGGAGACATGCCGAAGGCATGTCCCTACCCTGGGGGGCTCCCGGCGGGAGGCACGGCCGGGGCGCAGGATGGTGGTGGTCAAAGGGTTACGGGGAGACGTGCCGAAGGCACGTCCGTACTGTGGGGTGTGGCAATGGGGAAAATACCGGGGATTTGTTGGTTCAGGTGAGGGTGACTTCGGTGATGTCGATGATGTGGTGGAGGACGGCGTAGAAGGCTATGCCGGTGGGGGTGTGGATGTTGAGTTTGGAGGCGATGTTCTTCCGGTGCGTGGTGACGGTGTGGGTTGATATGCACATCCGGTCTGCTATTTCTTTGGTGGATAATCCGAGTGCTATCCAGCGTATTACTTCGCGTTCTCTTTCACTGAGTATATTTTCTGAGGGTTCTTGTTCCCGGTTATCTTCAGTGTTCTCTTCTCTCCGGCGCGTCCGCAGATCCTTTTCCAGTCTGGCGATGGCGGGAAAGAGTATCTGATTTTCAATATCACAATGGAGGTGCAGATCCTGTCCGCACATTATCAGCTGGAGGAGGGCGGTATTGATTTGCTCGTTGTTCCTCTGCTTATATTTATATATGAAGAGTTCTTTGAGGTCATCAAGATGATTGGTGAGATGGCTGTGACTGGATGAAAAATCTGAAATCCGGAAGCCTTCAGTTATCTGTCCGTCCAGCAGTTTCTCTGCGTAAGAGAAAATCACACTGTCCTCATATCCCATGTGCCGGCGCACTTGATCCATGTATTCATCAAAGAAGCGGAGTATAATCATGGCAATTTCCGAGGCCTCTGCTTCATTGATTCCTTCGATGAGGATTTTCTTGATTGACGGCAGGGAATAATCAATCAGTCTGGAGTGAGACATCCGCAGATAAGCTATTAACGCAGTGAGAGATACGTTATACTGCTGCCATTTCTTGCCTGCCATGAAATTAATAACGGCCAGGAAAGTATCAGTGTCAACTCCGTTATCAGCACATACCTTGTCCACACTGTCATCTCCGAACCCAAGTGAGATATTGAAGCGTGTCAGTACGGTCAAAAGCTGAGTATTGTCACGTATGATATCCCTGAGTGTATCCGTATGCTGATATGTTGACTTGTCCTGTATCATTGTGCTGCAAAATTACATTATTATTTCTGAACAGGCAATCCCTAAAGATGGGTATATTTCTGAGATAAGCACCAATTTCTTCATAAAATGGAAGAAAAAATGAGTATTAAAATACCTGAAATTGGGAATTGACGCCCCCTCAATAAGATGGTAATTTTGCACTCAAAAAAAACAGGATTAATATTGACAATCAATCATGAACATCATTTCAAAAGTAATGATATCAGCCATTACTCTGGCTTCAATCTCTGGAAGTACCCATGCAGAAACCACGCAGAACAATGACACAACTACACACCGCAGCCTTGTTTCCCGCCTGAGTCTGGGAGGATACGGAGAGGTGGCCTATACGCGTAATTTTTACAGTGATAATGTAAACCGTTACAGCCATGCGGCCGATTACACGAATGCCCCGTCACACGGGCGCTTTGATATACCCCACTTTGTTATAATGCTCGGTTTTGATTTTGGGCGAGGATGGTCCATGGGCTCAGAAATTGAATTTGAGCACGGAGGGGTGGAGGCTGCCGTTGAAATTGAGAATGAGGAGGTTGGAGAGTTTGAAAAGGAGACTGAAAGAGGCGGAGAGGTGGCGCTGGAACAGTTCTGGCTGCAGAAATCGTTTATGCCACAGCTCAATATCAGAGCCGGGCATATGGTGGTGCCAGTTGGAGAGACCAATGCCCACCATTTACCCACAGAGTTCTTTACTGTCTATCGCCCAGAGGGAGAGAATGAGATAATGCCGTGCACGTGGCATCAGACCGGAATTTCTGTGTGGGGACGTGCGGGGGCATGGCGGTACGAAGCAATGTTCCTTCCCGGACTAAATTCCCTGCAGTTCTCCAAGGACCGCTGGATTAACGGAGGAGCCGCAAGTGCCTTTGAATTCACACCGGCAAACAAATATGCAGTGGCCGCGAGAGTTGACAACTATACAATCCGCGGGCTGCGCCTGAGCCTGAGCGCTTATTACGGCCATACGTTCAATAACACCATGATGGCGGACGCAGGTAAATATAAGAACGTTAAAGGAGCACTGGCCATAGTGGCCTTTGGATTTGATTACCGCAATTCAGGCTGGATAATCCGCGGCAATGCAGATTACGGACACCTGAGCGATGCCGACATTATTTCTTCATATAACCGGGGACAATCCTCCTCCTCACCATACAAACGCACTCATGTGGGTAAGGGTGCTAGAGCAGCCGGAGCTGAGGCCGGTTATGATATCCTCCGTCTTTTCCATAAAAGTGAGCAGTTATATCTTTTTGGACGGTATGAATACTATGATGCTTATATCCCTACCCAAAATGCTCCATCGTACGATTGGACAGACCGCCACAGAATTGCAATCGGACTCAATTATTATCCGCTTAAGCAGCTGGTGGTTAAGGCAGAGTACTCAAAACGATTCCTCCACAGACAGTATAACAATGAACCATCAGTATCAATAGGTGTGGCATACGCCGGATTCTTTCTATAATAATAAATACACTAATCAGATATGAACAAGAAATTACTCCTTATTCCCATTCTAACAGGTGCAATGGCATTTGCATCCTGCAGTGAAAAAGATGCACCAGAAATCATCACAAACGATGATGCAACATTTGAAGCCATCGCCTCCAATTATCTTGACAACACCGTCATAATCACATATAAAAACCTTGCAGACAAGGCCGAGCAGCTTGTGGAAGACCTTGAAGCACTCAAGACAAACAAGACCGACGCAAGAGTAGATAAAGCCTGTGAATCCTTTTTGGAGGCAAGACAGTGGTGGGAGCGCTCCGAGGCATTCCTTTTTGGAGCAGCAGCCGACTTCGGAATTGACCCCCACATAGACTCATGGCCTCTTGACCGTGCGGGATTGGTTGCGGAGATGAATAACAGTGCGCATATAGCGGCCATGGACGCAGAAGACGGAGATGAATGGGCCGGTGCTCATCTTGGTCCGGAATTGCTCGGATTCCATGGAATAGAGTACATACTCTTTGCCAACGGTCAGCCCAAGGCCGCCTCAGAAATTCCAGCCAATGAACTGATTTATGCAGCGGCAGTGGCGGGAGACCTGCGCAACAAGACCTTCCAGCTGCATGTATCATGGGCGGGAGAGAACGGAGTATCAGCTGAGAGATTTGGAAAAGTTGAAGAGCTGGAATTTCCGTACACAGTGGCCAACTCCGGCCTGAGTTATAAAGAAAACATGCTCAGTGCAGGGCAGGCCGGAAGCACCTACCGCTCCCGGACCCAGGCCATGCAGGCCATCATTGACGGTTGCATTGATATTGTGGACGAGGTTGGAACACAAAAGATAGGGAAACCACATACCGGAGAGGATGTCAATTACATAGAGTCTCCGTACAGCCACAAGTCAATCACAGACTTCTATGATAACATGGTGTCTGTGGAGAACGCATACATGGGCGGAATTGAAGGGCGCCGCAATGAAACAAAATCCTTGCACAGCTATCTGTCAACGAAAAATCCGACACTGGACAGCCGTCTTGTGTCTGCCATCCAGAACGCAAAATCCAAAATATCAGCCATGGAGGCGCCCTTTGTTCTCAATTATACACATCCCTCAGTTGATGAGGCCATGACAGCTTGCTCTGAACTGGCTGACGTTCTCACAGAGGCTAAAATTGAAATTGGCAAATGAGAAAACTAATACACCTTGCGCTGCTGGGAGTACTCTGTGCATCATGTTCAGATGAACAAGTGCCGGAGCCCGCTCCCGGAGAAAGCACCGAACCGGCTGAAGAGTATTATTCAGGCGGAAAACTCGGTACAACATTCAATACCACAGCCACCGCCTTCTCAGATCCAACACCCGCAACGGAACTGGCCGGTCTGACAACGCAGTTCAAGTACGGAGAAATGTTCTTTGAACGCGTTTTCAATCAGTCAACCAAACCTTTCAATGGGCTGGGTCCGCTGTATGTCCGTTCATCCTGTGTTGCATGTCATCCCGGATACGGACATGGCAAACGCATGGAACGTTATCAGGCAAATGACTGGGGGAACGGTTATCTCCTTGTGCTCACTGACAGAAATGACAATTACCTCACCTCCGTGACCGGCATGCCGCAGACCAAGGCTGTCGAGCCCTTCAAGGCTCCCATTGATGAGACTAAAATCAATATCAGCTGGCTGCCTTACACAGATGAGTGGGGCAATACTTTCCCGGATGGTGAAACCTATTCACTGATATATCCAGAGGTTACAATCCCGGAGGAGGCTTTTTATGTTCCGTTGGAAGTGGGAGGAAAACCTATCCCGCACAGTGAGCTGGTGGTACGTCTTGAAAGTACAATAGGAATTTATGGAACGGGGCTGCTTGATGCAATTGATGACGATGATCTGAAAGCGCAGTATGCCCTGGAAGAACGGTACGGAGCGCGCATCAATCCGGCAATCTTTCAGAATGGAGAGTGGACATCCCTCTATGGCAACACCAGCCATCCCAAACGCTTCACTTACGCTCTCACCCGCGGTCCGCTTCAGGATGCAGCCGGTTCAAATGCCATCTGGAATATAACCAATGTTACGCGCAGTGACCGGAGGTATCATTATATAACAGAGACATATGCCCGCACAGCTTCCAATGACCCGGAGGTACAGGCCCGCTTTTATTCCTTCTTCCCGGAATGGGAACGGTCAGGAAATGTTGCGGAGGATATTTACAATTATCTCATGAATACGGAGCTGCCGGCGGAAATGACAGATGATGATTACTCCGATTTTATGGTGTGGCACCGCGGTCTTGCCGTTCCTGCAGCCCGAGACCTTGATAATCCGGAAGTGATACGCGGTAAGGAGCTTTTCACGCAGATTGGATGTGCCACCTGCCACCGTCCTTCATGGACAACGGGAGATGATAACTTTACTGACCCCAACGGATTCTTTGCAGACGGAGATGCACGGTTACCCCGGTACCCGCATCAGAAAATCTGGCCATATACAGACATGGTTCAGCACCGCCTGGAAATGAAAAACGATATCCGCACCGGCTGGTGCCGTACCACTCCACTGTGGGGGCGTGGTCTCTCTCCTGTATGTTCAGGGCACAGTGACAGGCTGCATGATTGCCGTGCACGCAACACACTGGAAGCCATAATGTGGCACGGAGCTGCAACTTCTGATGCAAGAGAATCTGTGGAAAATTTCAGAACTCTCTCCAAATCAGACCGTGCTGCAGTCATTCGGTTTATAGAATCAATATGACCCGTAGAATTTCTTTACTCACATTTATAATCCTCGCTGTGGTGGCGGCTGCACTGGCCGTCATCTCAGCGTCTGGTTTTTCTGAGTGGTACACCTCCCGGTGGATGATGGCTCTGTGGGGCTTGCTTGGAGTTCTGGCAGTCATTACCTGCATAAAGTTTAAATTATGGAGAAAGCCGGTGGTAGCCTTACTACACCTGTCATTTCTGCTCATACTGACAGGAGCATTTTTAACTCACAGCACAGGAGCCACAGACACCGTATCCCTGCGCTGCGGTGAAGAGCTTGATGGATTGACATTAGAAACTTTTGAAGTGGAAACTTATCCGGGGTCCAACACGCCCTGCAATTTTATTGCAGTGGTCAACGGAGAAAGAATAAGCCTGAACTCACCGGGTCATATCGGATCCCGAACATTAGTGCTTAATTCCTGTGACAGCGACCTGCAGGGAGCAACATTCATCTGCAGTTCCGACCCCATTGGTCTTCCGATCACATATGCCGGGTATTTGCTGCTGGGGCTGTCTTTTATAGGATATTTCTTTACCCCAAATTCGGCATGGAGGCGAGCTGTCAGAGCACTTTCTATGGCTGTAATAATATTAAGCTCCCTGCAGGCTGGCGCGGTCAATATCTCATCTCAGTTCAGAGAACGCTTTTCTGAAACAGCTGTCTTTCATAATGATAGGGTGACCTCAGTTTCCGTTATGGCTCAGGATTTTAAAAGTTCAATCGGAGCCTCGGACAATCCAGAAGAACTGTTTGCGGGTCTGCTTTTTGACTTCAGCACCTGGCGGAAGAAAGCGATAATTAAAGTAAAGAATAAAGAATTACGTACCATTTTGGGAGTCAATGGAAAACGTGCGAGTTACGATGATTTCTATGAGGCTGTGGTTTCCGGACGCTTAAGTCTTGAAAGCCCAGAGGACAGACATAAATTCGGTCCTGACATAGACAAATTTCAGGCAGTCACCATGCTGGTAGGCGGTTCGCTTTTGAAATTCTTTCCTTTGGATGTGGGTGGGAGAGTGGTTTGGTATTCACCCACAGATCCGTCACTGTCAGGCTGCGAGTCTGATAAGTGGATATTTATAAGAAAATTCCTTGGGCTCCTGAATGAGAAAATTGTTGCCAACGATATTGAGGGACAGACAGAATTGCTTGAAATACTTGCAAGATACCAGATTGCTGAGACGCGGGGGCAAATACCGTCTCAGAATCAGATGGCTCTTGAAAGGATTTATGTAAAAGTTTCCTCGCTGTGGTGGCCGGGTCCGATACTTATTCTCCTGGCGATATTCTCATTTATACTGAAAAGAGTAAAGGGGATATCAATACTGATCAGCACGTTTCTTTCAGCAATGTTTGTGGTCCGGTGGATTATAACCGGACATATTCCATTGGCCAATGGTTATGAGACAATGATGTTTATGGCTCTGTGTCTTGCTGTGACAGCAATTATTGTAAACCGGATACAGATACTGGCCTCAATGAGCCTGTTAGGTGCGGGATTGGCAATGTGCGTGGCGACGATGAGTGGGAGAGGTGCTTCAATAGCCGGCATAATGCCAATCCTCAATTCCCCCTTGCTCAGTATTCATGTCTGCCTGGTAATGGTTTCTTATGCACTCTTTTTTATAATGGCCATTACCGGGGCATATGGACTGATAAAAAAGTCTGAGGCCCAAAAGATGTCGCTCCTGAACAGAGTTTTTCTGTATCCGGCTTTGGGGTTGCTCTCATCAGGGATATTTGTTGGAGCCATATGGGCCAATATTTCCTGGGGCCGTTACTGGGGATGGGATCCCAAGGAAGTCTGGGCACTGATAACCCTTATTATCTATTCCTTTGCAGCCCATCCTTCCATAATAAAGAAACCGGATAAGCCCCGTCATTTTCTCATATTTTCAATAGCGGCCTTTCTGAGTGTGATGATGACATATTTCGGAGTCAACTACATCTTAGGCGGTCTCCACAGTTATGCATAGGAAAGCGGCTGCGCCTATTTTGAAGTGACCCCCAAAAGTTAGACAAAAACCTTTTGGGGTGCTGTTCATATTTTGACACAGCCCCCTTCATTTATGAGCGAGTCCATTTCAGCAGCCTTCTGAAGATTACTTGTGTGCTCATATAAACTTGATAGGATTTGCAATACTTCAATATAGAGTGGATGAGCCTGCCCGCTATTTTTTTGAACGGCATCTATTTGGAGTCGGTTAAGTTCCCAAAGGCTAATGCATTTGTTCAAATAATCAGGATGTGTTTCAGCATGCAAAAAATATAGTCTTGTCATTACAATATTCAAGTCAAAGCAGAGATACGTGTCTGCATTTGGATGACTCTGAAAGTTAGGCAGTTCAACTTCAAGGATATTAAGTAATTCCACAGTATTCTCATTCTCAGACAGTTCAATGCAATAACGTGAAAGAGAATCAATGTGTGCAATGTTTTTTCTGTACCATAATCGGTTACTCTCATTATCTTCTCCACATTCATTATCTTCACTATATAGCTCTAACATTTCAAAGTAGATTCTCTCTCTATTGTCAACCGTCACACTATCAAGAGTTATAAAGGCCTCAAAAGTATTCCTGATGAAATCTCCAGAATCCTGATCAATTTCAACAGAGTAAACAACAGATTCCTCATGTTGGGGTGGGCTCGCTTGCTTACTTATGCACCCAACAGACAGGACTAAGGAAATTCCTATGATTATGAAAATCAAGTGTTTCATGAAAAGTTGTAAATCAATGAAATCTTGTAGTCTCTTTCAAATGAGAGATCTCGGATATGAATTTTAAGTTTTTAATTATCGTAACTGTATCTTTTATACCAAAGTAGATGGCAAGAGAACCATAGAGCAAATACATTCCTCCGATCGCTGCTATGTCTAATGTTGGTTGTGACAGGACAAGTATTCCGGCAATAATAATGTAAAACAAACCAAACAATATAGATAAGGAAGAAAATATTATTGAGAATATCAGAAAGGCTTTAAAGTAACGAGGAATTGGGAGAAACAATCCTTCATAAGTTATATATTGACGATCCTCATAGTAAGAGGTATAATCAAGTTTATATGTTTCTTCAACAATCTCCAGACATTGTTCTGACGTAGGATTCTCTTTGAGGGACGAACGAGCTTTGCTCAAGTTTACTGAACGAGATATGCTTCCATAGCTGAATAGTCCAAATACAATAAGTGCGAACCAATCGTCTACTCCATATTTCAGAACAGCCATACCGATAACAGCTGTTGACACTATGAAATATATAGAAGCCACTATTTCTATACCGGTCTGACGGGATAATCGTTTATAGAACTTAGTTACATTACATCTATAGACGTTCTCAAGAATTGGGGCTACTTCTATAATCTTTTCGTATGAAAGTGTATTCGGCATTATCTTATTCAGTACCCATGAGAGACTCCCGATAATTATTAGTGCTAATAAAAATATGTGGTTATCAATAAATGCGCTATTGATGAGGTCAAGCAAGGGATAAATTGATATCCACAATACAAAGTAAAAACTGGTTTTCATTATTGTTATCGTTTACTATATAACTATTTGCGGGTAAATGTTTCTATCTCGTTTCCTACTGTGTTAATAGTATCATTATCAAGAACGACAATGCTTTTGTGAACATAGACGGTGAGAGTGTCAGGAGTAATTTTGTGGATTGACCAACGCACATTTTTTGATTCAGGAGTGTAAGCATTGGGGTAGAAGCCATAAAGCACTACAGAATCATTGTCGGCATAATATCTGCCTGATTGTTTATTGGTGTAGTCACTTTCTTTATAGAGATATTTGTAGTGTCCGTTTGATTTTA
>CAZNBD010000070.1:0-9324 GCA_964571405.1 uncultured Bacteroides sp.
TGTCAACCTTGTCCATCAGGTTCTCGATGATGCCGATTTTGGTAGAAACCTTTGAACCACCCATGATGGCGGTGAAGGGGCGCTTGATATCCTTGAGGATATTGTCAACGGCCTTAACCTCTTTCTCCATCAGGAGGCCAAGCATCTTGTGGTCAGCGTCAAAGCTGTCAGCAACAACAGCTGTTGATGCATGACGGCGGTGAGCTGTTCCGAAGGCATCGTTTACATAAACGTCACCGTAAGAAGCAAGGGTCTCGGCAAATTTCTTCTGACGTTCCTTCATTTCTTTTTTGGCAGCGTCATAAGCGGGGTCTTCCTTGTCAATACCCACGGGCTTGCCCTCTTCTTCAGGATAGAAGCGGAGGTTCTCAAGGAGAAGAGCCTGGCCGGGTTTGAGGGCTGCGGCCATATCAGCAGCTGCTGCGCAGTCAGGTGCAAATGCAACTTCAGTTCCAAGAGCCTTGGCAACGGCGTCCTTGATCTGAGACAGGGACATCTTGGGGTTAACCTTGCCTTTGGGCTTGCCCATATGGCTCATGATGATGACAGAACCGCCATCATTGAGAATTTTCTTCAGAGTGGGGAGGGCACCGCGGATACGGGTATCGTCTGTGATATTGCCTTCAGCATCCAGGGGTACATTGAAGTCCACGCGCACAAGTGCTTTGTGGTCCTTGAAGTTAAAATTTTCTATTGTCATTTCTTATGTTTTTAGTTATGTTTTTTCCGTTTACAAAATTACATCAAATTTTACTAATGCAGTAACAAAATTGAGGATAAAATGATTAAAAACAGAGCTTAAAAGTACTTAAAAGTCAGCATTGTCATTTCCCCGGTTACCGCCAATGCCCAAAAGCGCCTCCACATCAGCGGCCGCCCGGCTGTGATCCTGCTGCGGAACAGCTGTGGCAGCGTTGTCAGCATTGTCACTTGCTTCCATTGTGCCGTACTGGCCTCCATCATCAGTCCAGTCTTCAAAACGCACAAATTCCTTTCTGAAGCGGAGGTCAACAGTGCCAACAGATCCGCTTCGGTGCTTGGCAAAAATGAACTCGGCAAGACCGCGGATGTCACGCCCGTTGCCGTCCTCACTGCTGTGCTGATAGTACTCGGGACGATGTATAAAGCACACGATGTCAGCGTCCTGTTCAATCGCTCCGGATTCACGGAGGTCAGAAAGCTGAGGGCGCTTGTCCTTATTGCCTCGGTCTTCAACCTTACGGTTCAGCTGAGAGAGCGCCACAATGGGGATGTTGAGGTCCTTGGCCATCTGTTTCAGTGAACGAGAAATGGTACTTACTTCCTGTTCACGTGAGGAAATTCCCATGCCGGAGGCATTCATGAGTTGCAGATAGTCAATAACTATCATCTTGATTCCATGCTCACGTACGAGTCTGCGGGCTTTTGTGCGCAGCTCCATAACTGACAGGCCGGATGTGTCATCAACATAAATTGGAGCGCCTTTAAGACGCTCAAGCCTGTGCAGCAGCTGATTCCATTCCATGTCTGTGAGCTTGCCACTGCGGATTTTCTCGCCCGGCATCTCGCATACGTTGGATATGAGTCGGTTGGTGAGCTGCAAGTCACTCATTTCAAGTGAGAACACGGCCACAGGGTCTCCGTTCAAGGCCATATTGAGTGCCATTGAGAGCACAAAAGCTGTCTTACCCATTGCCGGACGGGCGGCAATGATTATCAGATCTGAGTTCTGCCAGCCTGAAGTTATCTTGTCTATCCCTGAGAAACCGGAGCTCAGACCGCTCAGACCGCTCTCACGGGTGCCTGCGAGCTGTATCTGTTCCAATGCACGTGCAAGTACGGGGTCTATCTGGCTGACTTCACGCTTTACATTTTTCTGTGAAATCTCAAACAGATATTTCTCGGCCTCCTGGAGCAGATCATCAACGTCATTGGTCTCATCAAAAGCATTGTTTTCAATGGTGGAGGCAAAGGAGATAAGTTCCCGCGCAAGATATTTCTGAGCAACAATGCGGGCGTGGTACTCCACATGTGCGGCAGAGGCCACATTGGCTGTCAGGTCTACCACAAAAGAGGCACCGCCCACCTTTTCCAGTGTGTCATTCTGACGCATGCGGTTGGTGACGGTCATCAGGTCAATCGGTTCCTGAGCTATACCCAGTGAGAGGATGGCTTCATAAACCAGACGGTGCTTGGGTTCATAGAAACTTTCAGGACGCAGAAGTTCCGCAACAGTGGTAAAGGCATCCTTTTCCAGCATCATAGCACCCAAAACAGCGGCCTCAACATCTGTGGCACGGGGAACCAGACGCCCGTTCACATCAGCAGGAACGGTGTTCCCGAAAAGCGGACCGCGCCGGTCATTGCGCTTAAAATTCTGTTTATCTGCCATATCTGCCTTTATCTATTTATCTATTGCGTTTGACGGAGTTGATGAACTGTTCTGTGGGAATGAAAAAGATTTCCACACGGCGGTTCTTGCGTCTGTTTGCTATGCTCACATTGGACGCCACCGGATCCTCACGCCCCAGACCGTAAAGAATAATATCTGTGTCGCGGTTGGAATTGAGTACGTAAAAGAATTCATCCACAGCGTTGGCTCTTTCCTCAGTCAGACGGTCAGAGTACATTGTGTCACCGGTATCATCACTGTGAACGGCAATGAGGACTTTATATTTTTCCGTCCGCTTTATCTGATCCCACAAGGGAGTGAGGATGGCTGACGCCCGGCTGTTCAGCTCTGCGGTATTGGGGCGGAAAAGCTCATCGGCACTGATTGTTACAGTCACCACCTCTCCGCGGCGTTCCGTTGTGGCGGAATAACCGCCGTTTCTGAGGGTGCGGAGTAGGGGAGTCATGGCCTGCGCCACGGCTTCCTGGTAACGAGTCTGTACCGCCGGATGGTTGATATTCTCCTGGAGGGTTGCCTCCAGCGGGTCAAAATCAGCCGCAGTGCAGACTGCCTCCGCAGCCAGTGCAAGACTCAAAAGAAAAAATTTCAAGCCTTTCACGCACATTCCTCCTCATATTCAATCTCAGCCACAACCATGGCTGACAGTTGCTCTTCAGTGAATGATGCATCACCGCTCTTTTTCAGCTGACGGTTCACATAAGCCACAATGGCTTCCACATCTTCCTGCTCATCATCCTCATCAAAGCTGATTTCAAGGCTGCCGTTTTCCTCATAAAAATCATATATCAGGTCCAGGACCTGGCAGACGGCATTGTAAGTATCGTCGTCATTGGTCAGCCCGGCTGCCTCAATCATGGCCTGTACGGCCTGGTCTTCATCATATTCTTTCATAATCAGAGATTTATCAACCCGTCAGGGATGTCAAAGTCTATAATTTTATTGTCAGTATCTATGTCAGAAATGAACTCCTCAGCCACTGGCACCAAAAGCTCAGTGCCCTCAGGTGTGGTAATTATAAAGAGTATATTTGCGGTAGAATCGTTATAGTCAGTAACGGTGCCCAAGATCTGATCACCCCTTTTGGCCTGATACCCGATTACGTCTTTGAGGAAGAAGCCATCCTCATCTTCAGAATCCTCATCCTCAAAATCAATCAACTGATCCTTTGGGAAATACAGGTTCTTTCCGGAAAAAGCCGCAGCGGCAGTGTCTGAGTCAATGTCCTCAAAAGTAATCAGAGCACCCTGGCTGCCGCGCATTCTGAAGGCTGCCACTTCAAACGGAACCATCAGCCCCTCAATATTGAAAAAGAAGAACTGCGGATTTTCAGGCAGCGCGTACGGCTCCTCAAGGAATACGGACATTTCACCCCGCACACCATGGGGCTTGATAACATACCCCATATCCTGAAGACTGTCAGAAGGAATCATTTTTTCTTTTTCTTGGAGGGATTCGGCATCATTCTGAAATCAGCCAGCTGCATCTGCTCGGGATTAATGTTGATCAGCCCGTGGGTCATATATCTCAGGTCATCAAAAATTCGGATATCATCCACCCCCTCCGGATTGACAGAAAGCATGAGCTTTTTCATCTGACTGGCAGTGAGATAAACAAGTTCATCACGTTCATCACCCTCAGGCATGTCCATTATTGTGGCCACCAGCCCCTCCACCATCGCACCATAATGGCGGAAACCGGTCCGGTCTCCATAAGGAACGGCAATGCGGTCCGGCATTTCCTGACGCTCACTCATGTCCGCAGGCTCAAAGGGCAAGTCAATATCAAGCTTGAAGTCACTCATAATCAGCAGATGATCCCAGAGCTTGCGCATATATTCCTGCTTGTCTCCCTGTGCGGGGAAAAGCTTGAACATGGTTTCAACAATAGAATTGGCACACAAGGTGCGCTCATCTTTATCTTCAATGGTAAGACAGTGATCCACCATCTGTTGTATATTGCGACCGTACTCCGGCAGAACCAGAGACGGTAATTTACTATTATAAGTCAGCATACATCAAAATCATTTACAAGCCCAAAGTTACGCCAAAAATTTGGTATTCCCAAAGAACCCCGCAAATAATTCACCCCGCCTCCCCACCTAACAATAATTATTTCTCAACTTTGAAAGAGAATTCAATTCTTTCAATGATTTCATTGTAATGGTATCTGGAATCTTCCCAAAATTTGTCAGGGAGGATTTCATATTTGGGGGAGTCGCTGTCAATGTCATAAACATAGAACAGGCGATATTTTATTTTTGATGTTTCGGATTCACTTTGAATGGTTTTGGCATATTCAAGTTCATCAGTTGACATGTAAAACATATCACTTGAGCCTGTCTTTACCTCAACCTGTATTTCTTCTCCTTTATCATTTTTATATGATAAATCAAATTTGCCGGATGTTGCTTGCCCAGGTTTCAGAATACCTAATTTGACAAAAGCCTCAGAGCGCGGGAATACATTTTCTTTACCATATTCCGCACATAAGGCATTATAAACCAATAGCTCACCAATACTGCCTTTTACAGTCTGTCTGTCAGATTTTTCCTGAGCTTTTTGTGAGTTAAAAGTCCCTGGTGACGAGAAATTCTTTCTATCACTTTCTTTGTTACCTGTTGATTTCCTTTCTTTATTATCGGAGAGAATAGTCCTGGTATGTTTTTCCGGTATTTTATCCTTGTACTCCTGGTATGAATCTAACGGTGAAGTGGCTGATTTGGTAGTATTCAGTTTCTTATGTCTATCTACCCAGGCTTCAAACTCTGATTTGAGATTGAAATAAATCATTGTCTGCGCCCTGGGATCATTGTTTATTTCATCAGAAAATAATGAATCGGGATTCAGCGTTTCAAAGTTTCTGTGATATCTTTGACGGGCGTTGACATCTGTTTTAACGTTTTTCCATTGCCCGAATTTCTTTACCAGAATTTCTTCAGGATCAAATTCAATAGGATTACCCGGGTCATAATGATCCACAAAATTTTTAAAGTTGTTTATTGTCCTGACAAAATCTTCCTTAAGGGCATTGTCCTCAACAGCCCTCTTGTACATCACATTTGAAAAATGTTCCTGTTCCTGTTGGATAAATTCTCTCAGTTTTCCTTTCCAATAACTTTTTAAATCAATATTATATACAAAACCGGCTTCAATAAATTGTTCCACTGTTGTTATTCCGATTTCATTAAATATTGATATAATGGAAGGAATGTTCTCTAAAGACTCAAAATATGAAAAGTTAATGTTATATTTATCAATTTTCTCAGAGTCAAAGCCAAATGATTTAAGAGTATTTTCAAAACAGTCTTTAATGTGATTATCCCTGTTCCAATCTTCCATCACGCTGAGAGTCCTGAATTCTTTTTGAATCAGAAACTTCCTTGTTTCTTCAGAGGAACGGAAAAGTTCTCCGATTTTACTAATTTCAAAGTGCGGAGTATTGGCAATGTTCTCAAAAATCCTTTCAATCAATTCTGACAGTTGATTTATATTGATTCCATTTTCATTGTAAACGATGTACCATCTGGTACCCGTTTCTCTGAGCAAAGTGTAAGGTTCGGTTACTCGTTCAATATCATTGTCTGTCTTGATTTGGATTGACTCAACGAGCGAAATTGATAACTTGTCTAAAGCCTCTTTAATATTGACATTTCTTTCAGAAAAAGGCCTCACATATGCAATAAAGTTACTCAAGTATTTGCTGAATTCATTACTTATGACAGACAGTTTCTGGCTACCGGGAACTATTTTATAATCCTTGTTATATGTCTTGCACCCGAAAACGTTCAGAAAATTTTCAGAATTTGTTCTCTGTCCTTTATCTACAATGGGAATATTTCTCGTATTGACAATTTTTGAGGATGGCAGATAACATTCAGTTGCTTTCCATAACTTGTATTCCCTATTATGGCGTACCAACAATTTTCCCGCAGTCAAAAATTTTGTTTTGTTATCTGAATCTTCAAAGTCAAATTGAGAATCGGACTGTTCTAAAAGTCTGTAGATGGACCTGTAAAGTTCAAAGGATCTGTCACTTTCAATCTCTGAGATTCTGAGTAAGACGCCGTAAAAATCATCAGAGTTGAGATGTATTACATCCTTAGCAAACTCAAAATATGAAAATATTTCAACGATTTTTTCATACGTGGTACCTGCTTTTAAAGCAATCCCCTCAATATCATTCTTACTGATTACAGGAAAATAATCATTGAATTTTGAGTTTACACGATATTCAACGCCATTCAATATATGGCACGGTGCATATCGCTTACCGTTTAAAGTTAGCCAATCTTTTGTGTTGAAACAGAAACGTATATAATTAGGAACGGCGCCTGAATAAGGTCTTGAGTTGTGTTGTGATTTACCCCGGTAATCTATTCTGTAATCTGAAACGTCTGCTTTATCAGGATTCAACTGTTCTTTCAGTTTAGCGTCTGATAATATCCATTTAATGATTGTCTCCGTGGAAGCTTTACTCAAAATTGTTTCCAGTCCCACTATTGTGCTCAGTTGGTACTCAATCTCAGATAATTCCTGGCTTGAAAACCCGGTCAATACTCCGGACTCAGTTATTAGCTTTTTGACGAGTTCTTTGTATTCTGATATTGGTTCAATTTTTGCTTTAATGACCGGAGGAAAGTCCAATACGCCGAATTCCCGGATGAAATTGGTAAAGTTTTCCTTTTCACTTTCCGGAATAGAAAACTTTTCAAAAGACGGGAAGGCCTCGTATCCCTCAAGATTTTCAAATAGACATGCTGTTAACGGATTCCCGTAGCTCGGGGGAAAAAACAATTGGCGGCTATTTCTGACAGTCTCAAAATCAGTAGGGAAATTTAAAGATTCATAGACTGACTTATCGGCAACAGAGTCTGCGGTTTTATTAGACCTTCTCAACCATTTCACAAACTCAATGGCTCTTTTATATTTGCCATCAACAGAGGAGTTTATGAAAGGTATTATATTTGAACGGTCACGATACTTCAGCTCTATGCAAGAAAATATTTTTTCAGTGCATATCTGTCTGATTATACTGATACGTTTACCATCTTCTGTTCGGGGTTTAAGCTTGTATTCCTTTTTGGTGAGAGTTACCAAATCCTTCTGGTATTCCTGATTAACGGAGGCAATTTTTATCCAATTCGGCAGTTTAATGGATTCAAAGTCACCTTCAAGGAGAAAATAAGTTTTCCCAGCCTGAACCCATTGGCCGGAATCTTTACTCTGATAATGATTTTGAGTGCGGGAGTCTTTGAGCAGCTGAGGTAAAATATTTTTTACATTCTGTTTTGATACCCATCTGTTCCACCAAATAAAAACTCGGACCCTCTGATGTATATTTAATCTGGGCACAATCCCGTTAATTATTTCACATAATTCAGCCGGTGTATAGGACAAGTCAATTCCATATTTTGCTGAGATAAGAGAGAGGAGGGCTGCGAGGTCTGAATTTTCAGAATACTTGATGAGGTTTTTGAAAAGATCTCCACGGAAAACACCGGGGAAAATTTCGTTAATATATTTAGGTAACTCAGATACCGAAATCAGTTTATTATTGACAGTCTGGAATATGGGCGAGTCTTTGAGTTTCTCCAGAAAATAATCCTCTAATCCGAATGAAGAAAAAGCTGAGAGGAATTTCCATGATTTCACACTGTTATCTGAGGTGTCCAAATTTACCGGACGCAGAAGGCTGTAAGCCCGGTCAAACTGCCCCTGGGTGATGAATACCTCAGATACTTCAAAAATGAAGGCTAATTGCTCTTTCACTACAGTCCGGTTGTTCTTATTTTTAATGAGGGTATTGCGGTGGTCTCCCAAATCATATGTTGCGTGTAGAATACAGTTAAAAGGACAATCAGTGTCAAGAAGAGGAAAATAAGAATATAAATTCCCTGACACCAATTCCCCACTCACCGGTATGCCGATGGCCAAAGCAACATCCTTCCTGAGCTGGCCGTCACCAATGAGCTCAGGCAAAAATTTCTGGAAGAGAATGTACTTTTCTTCAACAATTTTAATCCCATCCCGGAATTTGAACAAAGAAACTTCTGTTTCCTGAATATTACCATGAAATGAAATCTTACCATAAGAACGTTCCAGAACCGTGATTTTCTCATCAGTCTCAATTCTTATCTTAGAAACGTTGGGGAGGAATAGTAAAATTTTCAGATCAATCTCTTCCAATTGCCGGGTAACGTTAAAACTGTCATTCAATTTATCCGGATTAATTTTAACTTCTATAGTAGTAAGATCCTTAGGGCGGTCGTGGAAGATATTCCTCGGGACAGACAGCATAGGAATATAAAGATTAGGTTCCTTTGCCAGCTGCCTGACAATCTGATCATTGTGCCGGATACCATCAAATTCTTCTTTGGCAATATCCTCTGAAAATTCAACAGCAAATTCACCGGAAAAGATTTTAATAACAGAAGCCCAGTTCAAAACAGATCGGAACCCCGTACCCTTGCTTCCCAGGTATTTACCGGATTTAGGACTATTATTACCCTCAACAATAGCTCTAATCCCATCCTCGTCAAAGAAGGTGCCGGAATTTGCTACAGTAAGAACATTTTCTTTGTAAGAAATCAGAACCTCAAGGTTACAATCCGGCTTGTGATTTTCATCAATACTTTTCTGAAAAGCATCATCAGCATTCTGGATCAGTTCAAAAATCTCGCGGCCGTGATATCCGTAAATATCACGTTTTTCAATTTTATTTTCACGGATCAATTCAGTGCGCTCCTGTTTCCGTGTATGATTTTCAATATATTCTTTTCTAAGCCTGTCAATATATTCCGTTTTCATAAAACCAAAAAATTACCGTTGATACAATTTCACTTTCGGTTTACCGATGCAGATCTGAAGCAAATCAAAGGTGCTTGCAAAAGTAATAAGAAAACGGCGGATTTTAATTAAAAATTTGTAATTTTG
>CAZNBD010000071.1:0-8934 GCA_964571405.1 uncultured Bacteroides sp.
AGTTCCAAATCCTAATGTATCGGCAATCTGATTGATGTTCATATCGGTAATGTCCAACAGATTTTTTGCTTCTGCAATTATTCTGTTCTGAATATAAGCCAGAGCACTCACACCCAGATGGGAATGGGATATTTTATTGAGGTAATTGGTGGTTATGCAGAGTCTTTCTGCGTAATATTCCACATCATGATGTCTGTACAGTTCAACTCCTACAAGATTTATGAATCCGGAGGCGTAATTTCTTACGGGAGGTTCAGTTGACTCGTGCCCATTCTGCTGATACTCTTTTTCTATAAGAAGAATAAGATGCCAAAGCTGGGCACGGAGAAGATCATAAAATTTGATAGGTGATGAAATTTCATCAATCATTTCAATGATAATATCCCTTATCCACAAGAAGCCTTTTTCAGATACCGGAATGAACGGCACGTGACTTTCTGACTGAAGGAAAGCCGGACGCTGAAGCAGCAAGGGATCTTTAACTATGGACATGAGAAAATCCGCCTCAAAGATTACAACCTTACCTTTTATCTGAGGATCTTTTTCCCATTCCCAAATTTCGCCGGGCAAACCACATATGACAGTATTAGGCCCCACGCACTGAGATACTCCGTTAAGTGTCAGATTGGTTTGACCCTCTTCAACCAGAATGAAACAATAAAAGGATCCGCGGTAGGTGGGGAATTTATATATGCCCGGTTTTATAATATCAAATTCCATGGCATCGCATCGCAGGTCCACGCCATATTTTCTTTGATAAAATCTATAAAGTTTAATCTCTTTCATATTAAAGTAAGGTATGATCTGAGGCGTTTTGGGCTGAGACCAGAGTGCTTTTTTACATATTTACCAAAGAAAGAAGGATTATTAAATCCTAATCTTGCAGAAATCTCTTTAATTGATTCATCAGTATGTATCAGAGAGGTACGGATATCTGTCATGATTGCTTCATTGATCCATTCCATTGTGGATTTGCCGCTTATCTGCTTGACAACCCTTGCAAGGTAGTTGGGTGAAACTGACAATGCATCCGCATACCATTGCACCTCTCTCGGCTTGGGATATGACTCAATGAGAAGTGTGGAGAAGCGTTGATATAGTCTTTCAGCAGACTGCCTTGCCGGCAACTTTTCAGCGTCTGCGCCCGGAAGTGTGACGGATGAAAGCAAATCCTCCATCATTGAAATGATGGTGAAGCGCACATTTTCAATACCCAAGGAATATTTCTGACTCAATAACTGTCCGTACATTTCAAGAAGTGTTCCCACGGCTTCATTAAGATTAAAAACCGTACAGTTTCCCTTCAGAGATGATAGCTGCGGAAATCCGACAGAGCTCCGGCTTTCAAAGGGCACTGATGATTCAATTCCGCAAATGAGCCCGTCACTGTCCGGAGAAAACATTACGTCAGAAACAAAGTCGCCGACTTTGTAAAAAATAATCTGCCCGGCTTCCGCCCGGAGAAATATATCATTTAAAGTGAATGCAATTTTTCCCTTTGATACATAAATGAATCCCACAAAGTTTACCACAATTTTATCAGTGAGCTTTCTGAGCGGGGAGAAATCACGATAAAAAATAAAGTCAGTACCAAACATCATCCCCGCAGCTGCGGAGTTAAGGTCTTTAATGGTCCAGAATGGAGGAAGCGCATTTTGTGTCATGAACGGAATGTTTATTAAAAATAACGGCTATTTCATCACATTAGTTTATCCTAAATCAGATTTTTTCAGTTAAATATATTCTATTATTTGCATTATATATTCCAAAACCCTCCTTACGGGTATCTTATCAAACTATTATTTTTTTTTGAACGTTAAAAAGGCAAACAGCAATATAACAGCTTCTCTTTGAAGCATACATTATAAAAAAAATCATGTCTGAACAATTCATATCAAAACCTCTGATAGCCAAAGAATATCAGTTACCATTAATAGACAAAATATTTGACGCATGTCAATTACCTTTTGAGAAAAACCCTTTTGTCAGCATGCTGGGTGAGAGTCCGGAATTACCGGGTTCCCAAAAAGTGACAATCACAGGTATGGATGGTAATAATATAGACCTTTATATTTGGCGTCCGACCAAATTGACCCGTAAGGGCCCGCTTCCAATATTATATTTCATGCATGGAGGCGGTTATCTTATGGGAACAGCCAATACAATGGCAACCAAACCGGAGGTTTTGACTGACGGGTTGCAGGCAATATTGGTCAGCGTTAATTATCGTCTGGCTCCTGAGGCGCCCTTCCCTACAGACCTGCATGACGCTTATTCCGGACTTGAATATATCCATGATCATGCTTCTGAATATGGAGCAGACGCTGCACGTATAGTGATTCTGGGTGAAAGTGCAGGCGGAGGGCTTGCAGCACGCCTGGCGCTTTATAACCGAGATCACGGCAAAGTTGCCCTGTGCGGGCAGGCTTTGACTTATCCCATGCTTGACAGTCGCACAGGGACAGACCAGGATCCAATGCCGGATAAATATGCCGGCCAATTGGTATGGACACCTGCTTACAACCGTCTTGGTTGGAGCACTCTGTTGGGTGGTCAGAAATTGTCAGAAAATGAACTTCCGTACTATTCCGCTTCTCTTTCAACAGACTTGTCTGACCTGCCTCCGGCATTTATAGCGGTAGGCACCCTTGATCTCTTCTGCATGTCATGTCTCAATTACACTGCACGTTTGACATGTGCCGGAGTAAACACTGAACTTCTCACAATTCCCGGAGTATTTCATGGATTTGATTTATTGGTCCCCGACTCTCCGCAGACCACGATGTACAATCAGCTCCGAATAGCACAAATCAAAAGAATGTTTGGTGAATAGAATATAGAACACAACATAACATCTTAAATTTCAAGATAAGAAACTATGAGTAATTACAGTAAAACACATGTAACCGAAGGAGCACCCCGCACAGAGCTCCATGACACACTTGCACTTACAGGTGCAGAAGTATCAGTCAACAATCTTCCTGCAGGAACAGTAATCCCCTTCTACCACAGCCACAAGCAGAACGAGGAAATCTATTTCATCGTATCCGGTAAGGGTTTCATGGAAATTGACGGCGAGAATGTTCCTCTTGAAGCAGGTGATTGGCTTCGTGTAGCTCCCGCTGCAAAACGTAAACTCCACGCTGAAACTGACATGACAGAAGTGTGCATCCAGGTTAAGGAAGGTAGCCTTACAGAATGGACAGCAAATGACGCCATCGTGTCATAAAGAAACAATTACCTAAAAAAACTGACTGCTCGGACTCTTATGTATCCGAGCAGTCTTTTTATAATCATATCAATTTTGACTTTTATCAATTATTTATTTTTTTGAGCAACCAGGTAATGTTCTTTCCAAGGTTACGCTTCGTTGCCACACCTTCTTCATCCTTCAGAGCCTCTCCCGGAAGCCGTCCGTAAGCGAGGTTCCAATAGGTAGAGCCGACAACGAACATCTCTTTGTTGAGAAAGAAATGATTTATACTGTCGAGCGCATTCATGGTTCCAGCGCGACGTCCGACCACAAGTCCAGCACCCACTTTGTGAGTAAACATTCCGGGGTTCACGTCACTGACCACACTTGCCCTTTCAAAAAGGGCTTTAAGAGTTGATGAAACGTCAGCTGAATAAGTTGGACTGCCTATTATGATACAATCCGCTGCCACCATCTTGTCGTAGATGTCACAGAAACTGTCATTGTGCCAGATACAGTTTCCCTTTCCTGCACAAGCAAAACAAGCACGGCAGGGATTGATTTTTGCTGACTCAAGGTTTATTATCTCAATATCGTATTGTTCGGGCAATTCCTTAACCACAACCCCTATCAAATCACCGGTATTGCTCTGATTTCGGGCGCTGCCGTTGATTGCCATTATTTTCATTTGTTTTGGTTTTATAGATTTAATACCAATCATGTTTTTCATTTCGGTTAAGAGCCTCAATCCGGGCCATTTCCTGATCAGAAAGATTGAAATCAAATATTGAGATATTCTCTTCCATGTGAGCAGGATTGCTTGAACCGGGTATTACCACCACCCCACGCTGCAAATCCCAGCGAAGGATCACCTGAGCTACTGATTTGCCGTGAGTCTGAGCAATCTCCGTTAGGACAGGGTCACTGAGAAGCTCCCTTTGATGTCCCCGGCCTCCCAGTGGGTACCATGCCTCTACTGCTATTCCGAGAGATTGGATATGAGGAACCACATCCAGGTCCTGATAATAGGGGTGAACTTCGTTTTGGACGAGTACAGGCTTGATATTGACCTGATTGATGAAATTGTCTATCTCATCAATGTAATAACATGACACGCCAAGCGAACGTATTTTCCCTGCTTTTACAAATTCCTCCATAGCCTTGTATGCTTCAACATCATTTGAACCCGGATGATGAAGCAGCATCAAGTCAACATATCCAATATTGAGCTTATTGATACACTCCTCAATTGCCCTTTCAGGATCAGAATATTGGTTAGGATATATCTTTGTAGCAACAAAAATTTCCTCACGTGGTACACCGGATTCCCGGACACCCCGCCCCACTTCAACTTCATTGCCATACATATGGGCAGTATCAATTTTGCGGAAGCCGAGTGCTATGGCTGATTTAACCGAATTGACACAGACATCTCCCGTAAGGCTGTATGTGCCGAGACCAACAATTGGCATATCATAACCGCTGCTGAGTCGGATTGTGGGAGCATGTCCATTCTCGCCCTCAGAGAGAGGGAAATTAACATAGTCTGGTGTCATGGGTTCTTGATTTCCTTGTTTGTCAAAATCTATACCTAATCCGGTAATCCAGTTTTCAATTTCAGATTTGGCAGCACTTCCTCCGAAACGTTTGCCCGGTTTCCATACGGCAGCTCTTGCCGCAGAGTGAAGTTCAGTGTCACTGCCGCCAATTCCACTTGAATGGGAAGTGCAGAATGGAATTATAGTCTTATTGCTGAAATCACCATTTTCCAAAAATGAAAATAAAACTCGCGGAGCCGCTCCCCACCATATAGGATAGCCAAGAAATACAACGCTATATTTATCAAGATTTTCAGGCAGTCCCTTTATTGCAGGACGGCATGAAGGATTATTCTGTTCCCTGTTTGCTCGGCAATCACTATTATAGTCAAGATCAGCAGCAGTGTAGGGCTGGCGCGGCTCTATGCGAAAAAGAGTAGCCGATGTTAATTCAGCAATATCTTCCGCAACCTCTTTTGTTGTATTGGTGCATGAGAAGTAGGCTACAAGGACTTCCCCGTCTGCTGCGGGGAGACTTGGTTCCACTTCAGGAGTAGACTCCTGCTCTTCATTCATTGCTGGTTCCTCATATCCGTTAGAGCATCCGCAAACTGTGAAAGAAATTGCCATAAGCAATATTAATGTTAGGATCCAGGACCTCATTTGTCAAAGTTTCTGTTGAAAAAATTCACGATTTGGGCAAAGGGGATGATGTCTTTTTGGTCATATAAGTCTGTATGACTTGCCCCGGGTATAATCACAAACTCCTTGTTATCTCCTCTGAGCATATTGAAAGTATCCCGGCCGAAGTAGAAGGAGTGTGCCTGATCTCCATGAACAATCATCACTGCATTTTCCAGCTCATCAGCATACTCAAAGAACTTGAAATTCAGGAAAGGCAGCGGCGATGTGGCATTGAAACCGCCATTGGAATTGAGGGAACGCTGATGATATCCGCGCGGTGTTTTATAATAGGCGTAATAGTCTTTTACAAACTGAGGAGCATCATCAGGGAGGGGGTCCACAACACCGCCCCCGAGTTTATAGAAGCCATTACGATAATCCTCTGTTCGCTGAGCCGCAAGAGCAGCACGTTTGGCATTGCGCTGGGCTGCGCTGTTTTCACTGTCAAAATAACCGTTTGCGTTAACCCGGGTCATGTCATACATGGTTGAAGCAACGGTGGCCTTTATACGAGGGTCGTTTATAGCTGCCTCAATTGCAATTCCACCCCAGCCGCATATGCCCAAGATTCCTACTTTCTCTGAGTCAACATCATCACGTGAAAGCAGATAATCAACTGCAGCGCTGAAATCTTCTGTGTTAATATCCGGAGAAGCAATATACCGGGGTTCTCCCCCACTCTCTCCGGTGTAAGAAGGATCAAAAGCAATTGTGAGAAATCCGTTCTCAGCCAGTTCCTGTGCATACAGTCCGGAAACTTGCTCTTTCACAGCTCCGAAGGGGCCGCTGACAGCTATTGCAGGGAGTTTTCCTGCTGAGTCTTTGGGCTTGTATAGGTCCGCAGCAAGAGTGATGCCGTAACGGTTCACAAAAGTTACTTTTGAATGGTCAACTTTTTCACTCTGCGGAAATGTTTTATCCCATTCCTGAACAAGTGTCAGGTTTTCTGTCTTCATCATATTTTCTGTATTTTGATTTTGTGCATTTAACGAAAGTCCGGCAGCCAACGCAAGCACAGCTCCTATAAGAATTTTCTTCATATGTCAAATATTTTTAATTACCTTTGCGGGAACTCCGGCCACTATAGTATATGGTTGAACATCCTTGTTAACTACAGCCCCTGCAGCTATAATTGCTCCGTCACCAATGTTGACTCCCGGAAGGATTGTTACATTGGCACCTATCCAGACTTTGTCACCTATCTTTACAGGGAAGCAGGTCATATCACCACGGTGTTCAGGTTCCTTTGAATGATTTATGGTACAGATGGTACAGTTATGACCAATCAGACAGTCATTCCCGATTGTAATACCTCCCCAGTCCTGAAAAGAACATCCCATATTTATAAAGGTATGCTGTCCAATTGTGATGTTTTGTCCGCAGTCTGTATAAAATGGAGGAAACAGACCGAATGACTCATCAAGTTGCTTGCAGGTCAGTTCTGACATAAGGTGCCGCAATTCATCAGGGGTATGATAAACATTGTTTATCCTGTTGGTTAAACGCAATGCACGCTGACTCATTGAGTGCATTGATTTATGAATCTCACTGCCGGCAACAATGAGATTTCCGTCCGCTGCATATTGTAAAAATTCTTTATCTGTCATGCTATTCTTTTTTAACACTGCAAAATTACTTCAATATTTATCCGGCATTTATACCCGCATTACGGATAGAAGAACCAGTATTACTGAAATGCGAGTTATTGCTTTGGAATATTGTGCTTTAATTACTAATTTTGCAGCATAAATACAGATAGGAATGGAAATTTTTCAAGCAGACAGTATAGAGAAATATAACCGATATTTCGGGTTTGAGACCCGGCATCCGTTGGTAAGTATAGTACATTTTGATGACTCCGTTCTTCAACCCACCCATTGCATGCACTTTGGGTTTTATGCACTGTTCCTCAAGAAAACCACCGGGTGCAGGATAAACTACGGCAAAACGAATTATGACTTTGATGATGAGACTGTTGTAAGCTTTGCTCCCGGGCAGACAGTTGGCATTCATCGTTTGGAAGACGGCCCGGCACCTGAAGCAATAGGGCTGCTGTTCCATCCTGATTTTCTCAATCGTACCTCACTGGCCCAGAAAATGAGTCAATATTCATTTTTCTCTTACGCATCAAATGAAGCCCTCCACCTCTCCGCAGAGGAGCGGGTGATCCTCCAGGATTATATGGACAAGATTCAGCGTGAGCTGCAGCATCCAATTGACCGCTTCTCAAAGTCCCTCATAATTTCAAATATTGAAGTTATGCTCAACTACTGCATGAGGTTCTATGAACGACAGTTTGTAACCCGAGAAGAGCTCAACAATGATGTAATTGCCCGTTTTGAAAAACTGCTGGATGATTACCTCCAGTCAGGCAAAGGTATTACTGACGGTATCCCTACCGTAAAATACTTTGCGGATAAAATATGTCTTTCATCCAATTATTTTGGAGATTTGATAAAATCCGAAACAGGAAAGACCGCCCAGGAATATATACAATTGAAAATGATAAACTACGCCAAGAACGCACTCCTTGACCCGGTAAACTCAACCAAGCAGGTTGCGGAACTCTTAGGCTTCCAGTATCCTCAGCACTTTATCCGCTTCTTCAAGAAGCAAACCGGCCTGACACCCAAGGAATACACAAAATCTATTTCTTAAGATTTTTATATCCAAGCTTGAGGGTTTTCCAGCGTTTTATAAGGTGACCGATTCCGAATGCACTCATCAGAAGTCCGACCCACCAGTGCCATAATCCGATATGGCTGCCCCCGCCTTCTGTAAAGGCGAGTAAGATTATTCCGGTAACCGTTTCAAATAAGAACAGAAGAGTCAATATCATATTAGGTTTGCTCTTTTTCTTAAGACTTTTGGCAAGAGACCGGAACCAGGGCCAATGACCTTTTATGTGGAAAATTCCCAATATAAGGAATAATGTGCCTGCAATCACGTGAGTGACAGCCCAGTTGTGCCAGACGGAATGATGAGAAAATTCATCAGTAACATGGATACTGATTCCTGAGATAATCAAAAGAAGGAATGTAGGTATCAAAACCAGGTCTATACGGATATTTGTCTTAAATTTCATAATCTAAAATTGGGATTCTTACTATTTGTCAAGTCCGGAATGGCCGCATTCTTGCACCATCTATAAGATCACGTGTCTCAACCAGTATGTGCACGGTTAAAGCATACTCCGTTGTGCTCATGGCAGTGGTCAACTGGTGTGCATCATGATGGTGATGGTGATTATAGTGTGGGGTCATTTTGTAATCTCAAATTATCTGCAAATTTAAAAAAAAATTTAGTTTCATGTAGGAAAAACACCTCCACGCCTACGCCAAACTGTCTGACAGCGATTAGAAAGTTTCCAATAAGAAGTGTAATGGTTTTTTTCGATGCTTCAACCCACCCACTTCTTTGGGCCAAAGGGGTTGTAAGGGTCTTAACCAATAGCTCTCAACATAACGCCGAGAGCTTGGAGAGGTTTATGGGATAATGTTAGTCTATCATAAAATCTTA
>CAZNBD010000072.1:0-2620 GCA_964571405.1 uncultured Bacteroides sp.
ATTACTTTTTCAGGGCGTAGGTTTTGGCGCGGAGGTAGGCGCCGAGTTCCTCGGGTGTGCTGCCGTGTGCGGCCTGTTCCTCCACGCTGATGGGCTCTCCCACACTGATATGCATGGTGGTGTTTCGCTTTCTGAACACTTCCGCCGGGAGGCGCAGTGAACGTGCCGGCCAGCAGATGTGGCCCAACAGATTGAACCACCAGCTGTTGTGGTCATGGAAGTAAATGGGTATGACAGGCACCTTGGCTCGCGCAATTATCTGCAGGATTGATGGCTGCCACGGACGGTCCTGCAGCCCGTCACGGAGTGTAGTCTTGCTCATGGCGCCGGCGGGGAAGAATCCAACGGGCTTACCCTCACGCAATTGTTTCATGGCCGTCCTGATACCGGCCACAGACACCGCGCGCTTGGAGGGGTCGTTACTGGCCCAGGCGTCAACGGCAATAAAGTTGGGACGCATGGCACTGATCTTATTCAGAATCATATTCACCATCACCTTATAATCCGGTCTGTACCTGGTAATAAGATAAATCAGGGCAATACCGTCCAGGGCCCCAAGGGGATGATTGCTCACAGTGATGAAAGCGCCCTCAGGCAGATGCTCCAGAACCTCACGGCCCTTCACATCCAGAGTAATGTGGAAGTCATCCTCAAGCATCCGGCGCACAAATTCCGGCCCGGGGGTATCACACCAGCGGCCGTGAACCGCGTTGACCTCATCAACCTGCAGGAATTTGAGCAGCCAGTTTACCAGTTTGGGATGGCCATCCAGTTTGGGAACCATCTTCCGTATATCATCATAATTCAGCACGTCAGGCCGAATTTCATTTTCCTGTTCCATAGCAATCACTTGGAAATATACCGGGCGTAAGCAGCCATCAGACGGCTCACTGCCGGAATTCTCATTAATACATATTCAAAAAGCAAGAAGCCCGCAAAAGCGCAGCAGATACCCAGACACACATCTATTATATAATGGTGTGAGGTATAGACCGCCGTAAACCATATACCGGCAGTAATGACAGCCAGGGCCGCCGTCCAGGCTTTACCAGCCTTATATCTTACAGCATATATCAGAGCCACAAGGGTATAAGCGCTGTGAAGAGAAGGAACCGCCGCAAAGACATTGGCATTCCGCGCATAGAGTCCGTCAAAAATACCCAGTCCGGTCATGGCATCAAATGCTCCAAGCCCGGCCACATCTCCTCCGGTTCCGAATATAGGTTCAAAACCATATTTGGCCAAATACCACGGCGGCGCCGCCGGATGAATATAATAACCGGCAAAGCCTATCAGGTTGACCAGCAGGAAAACAACGGCAAAGTGAGTGTAACCAACATTACGCCCCCGCCAGTACATCCACAGTCCGAAGGCAATCGGAACAGGCACCCAGCACAGATAAAAAATACCGGCCATAAAGTCCATCACGGCCGTGGTGTGACGGGCAAAAAATTCATTGGGAGTAAGAACCGTGCCCTCCGCACTGATACCGAAAAGCGTCTTTTCCAGATTATAAATACCCTCAGTATCAATGGGATTTACCTCATAATTGGGAACAATGTTCATCCAGTCATAACTCACCCCGAAGAGGATAAAGGGAATAAGGGCTACAGCCAGACGCCGTGACACCGGAGCGGCAAAGAACAGAGCAGCTATCAGGACCGCCAGAGCGCTGTGCTCCGGACGGAACCCTACAAAAAGCCACGTAACCAGCAGCCATACCACCAGGGCGGTGACGCACAGCCACCCCTCACGTGCACTCGGCAGACCTTTCATTTTTTCAGGGCCTTACGGCAGTGATTCACACGGGCAAAAGCTGTCAGATTGGCAAATACAGCAATTATGCCCATGGCAAAAACCAGAATCCAGTTGGGATTGAACTCACTTTCAGGGCACAGGCACAGACCTGTGATACCGGTTGCCAGGGTGGCCACAGCCGTCACCACCACACGCTCCGGACGCTGCATGAATCCTATCTTACATTCAATTCCCAGACCCTCAGCGCGGGCACGCACATAGCTCACCATGATACTGCCAACAAGTGCCAGGAATGTTATCAGGGCACCTATAAAATCCTCACAGCCTATCAGATAGTAAGCAATACCGCCCAGGGTGGTAAGCTCACAGTATCGGTCAAGAACAGAATCATACATGGCTCCGAAAGTAGAACTCATTCCACCCAGACGCGCCACCTGCCCGTCAAGCATATCAAAGAGTGAAAAACCGATTATCAGGGCACCGGCCAGAACCAGCATGCCATAATCCGGAGAAGCTCCCTGCTGTATCTTATAGCCCTCGGTGGCCAGGACAATTGCACCGGCAAAATTTCCCAGGAACCCGATGGTAGTCACAATATTGGGGGTAACACCCATTTTTATCATCAGACGCACAAACGGGTTGATTATCACGTAGATTCCCTGTTGAAGACGGTCTCTGTTCTTCTTTGCGGTTTGTTTTATATTCATTTCTGTGATGATTGATTCTGTGTTTTCTGTATTGAGCTGTTCTTGCCCTTATAAAATAATCCTATCAGGCCGGCCGCATAACGGTCAAAACATAACTTACGGTAAACAAAATACCTCTGGAGCATAAAATTCCACGCCCAGCTCACTATCAGGCT
>CAZNBD010000072.1:2720-4646 GCA_964571405.1 uncultured Bacteroides sp.
GTGGCTATAAGTTTGGGGAACAGTGGAAAATGTCCTGCTCCGGTATCAATTGGCTTCCTGCTTTTCATCCCCTCACTTATTATTATGTTTTTTAATCTGAGCCATCACAAACTTGGCAATATGAGGGGCAACCTCGTTCCTGCACGGAGCAAAGGATGGCCAGTCATCAAAGTCAATAATTTTCAGAGAGCCGTCACTTCCCATAATGGCATCACCTCCGTAAATCATGATATCCAGCACCTCGGCTGCCTTGTTGCACATCTCAGCCAGGCGCTTGGTATCCAGTTCCGGCAGGGCGGCTGCGCGCTCTGCCTCGCCCGGCAGACGCTGGTCACGGCGGAAAGGCAGGAAGGTATAGAAAAACGGCGTTCCGGCCACTCCGTAAAACTTAACCAGTTCACCGTCAAGGTGACGGGAAATCACCGCACGCTTGATTCCGCGCAGAAAATACTCCTGAAGAACTTCCTGAGCCTCCTCCGGAGAACGGACATAACTCACGTCCTCCTTGTGTGAGCTCTGATAATCAGCGCGTTTGATCCAGCACTGACTCATGCGGGCTTTGGTCATGGCCTTCCGCACGCCCTCATCCGTATTTACTATAATGGTGTCCGGGTAAGGAATGTTGGACCCCAACAGAATACGGCTCATCCTCTCACGTCCGCAGTTCTCGATTCCGTAACCGGAATTGATCACCAGCGCGCCCTGGTCCTCAAGCTTCTGAAGAAGTTCAACTGAGCGCGGCTCACGGCACATATTGAGAATGATGCGCTCTTGGACGGCTCCGGAGATAAACTCCTCCTCACTGTACAGATTGACTTCACAGCCGCGTTTTCGCAGCTGCTCCGCCACTATATTGAAGATTGCGGCGTCACTTCCTATCCGGTTGGGTGAATAAACACCCGCGCGCATGATTCCGGCTATTTTTATCTCGGCCATGGCTCTCTTGTTTCTGTTGTTTCTGGTTTAACCTTGCAAAATTAATAAATATACTTGGAAGTTGAAACTTCCAGCCCCTCCAATGTGTTTTATTTTTACAATATCGGGTACTGACAGTACTCTTTACAACCCTTATAACCTCATAAAATTCAAATTTATGCAGAACTACAATGAAATGATTAACCAGGCTCCCACCGTTCTGGTTGAATTTTACGCCAGCTGGTGCCCCCACTGCCAGCGCATGATGCCCGTTGTGGCAGACGTCCGTGAACTCCTCGGTAATTCCGTTCCGGTTTACCAGTTTGATATTGACAAGGAACGTGAACTGGCTAACGAGCAGTCTATTGAATCCATCCCCACTTTTATCATCTACCATCAGGGCAAAGAAGTTTGGAGACACAGCGGCGAAATTGACGGCAATCTCCTCCTCAAGAACATCCAGCAGTACGAAAGCTAAAAAGTTCTGACCATGACCGGTAAGTTGCTCAATAGTTTTCTTGATGTCCTGAACGTACCTCACACACCTGAGTACACTCTGACGGCATTCAACTCAATGCCGTTCAAGTCCCTGTTCGGTCTGAGCAGATTATTGGGCACTTACGGCGTGGAGTCAGAAGCTTATGACCTGTCTGATTCTTCAGCAGACATCTCCGCTTTCTGCGCCCCCTTCCTGGCACGGCTCAGCTGTGACTTTGTAATTGTTACTGCTGTATCTCCTCATTCAGTGGAGTTTATAACCGAGGATGGACCGGCGGCTCTCACCCGCTCGGAATTCAACAGGCGCTTCAAGGGTATTGTTATGGCGGCATACCCCGCGGAAAATGCCATGGAACCGGAGTATCCGCGGCACCGCATGGTGGAGCTGGCTGACAGTTCAAAGAAATGGGTTCTGTCTGCCTGCGCTCTCTTTCTCCTTATTGTCGGAATTATTTCCACCGGCATGTACCGCCACGGCTGGATATGCGCCGTCACAGCCACATACGCCATCGG
>CAZNBD010000072.1:4746-8802 GCA_964571405.1 uncultured Bacteroides sp.
TTGTCTGTCCATTCTCAATCTGGAGCATATGGTATCAGAAATACCGTGCAAAAGCCTGGTGCACCCTCTGCCTCATTGTGCAGTCATGCATGTGGATTGGGCTCGGCTTCTGGCTCCTCTCCGGAACTTTCAGACAGCTTGAAATCAACTGGCTGCACCTCTTTGCCCTGGGTGCCGGGTACTTGGCCGTGATGCTCACCGCCAATGCCTTGGGAAAACTCATTGATAAAATTCAAAATCAGAAATCATGAAGCACCCGCTCAGAATAAACCGTCCGGACATCCCCGGCTTAAAACCTATGACGCCTCTGCAGATGAACTCAATCCAGTTCAAGGGCGCCGGTTCTCACACCGGAAAGAAAAACTCAAAAGCTGATTCCGTCATCAGGAAACAGAATTGAGCCTTCAATATATTTTATCACGCAACTATTATGAGTACTAATCCTGAAACACAAGATACATCAGCCGCCGCCTCTCCACAGGCCCAGGCCCCGCAGACAGTAGTTCAGTCTCCCATGACAGCCAAACTGCAGGCAGACCCGCATTACTGGCGGTTTTTAGTCTTTTTCCTTGTAATAATCAGTGCCTTGGGGTCTTTTGTAAACGACATGTACACCCCGGCGCTTCCGGCAATGACCAGGTTCTTTGGCTGTTCCATCCCTCTTGCCCAGATGGGTCTGACAATGGGCATGATAGGCCTGGCTCTCGGCCAGATTATTTTGGGACCTGTCAGTGACACTTACGGCCGAAAGCCCGTGCTGATTGGCTCAATTTCATTATTTATAGTGGCGGCGGTGGCCAGCGTTTTCTCTCCCAACATCCATGTCTTCAACCTCTGCCGACTCTTCCAGGGTCTCGGTGCCTCAGGCGGTTACTTCCTGGCCCGTACCATCCCTGCTGACGTTTATTCAGGACGCAATCTTGCCAAACTCATGGCAATTGTGGGTGCCATCAACGGTTTCGCACCCGCCTCTGCGCCTGTAATTGGCGGTGTTACCGCGGACCACTTCGGCTGGCGCGGAGTATTTGTCGTGCTGGCTGTTTTTGCCGCCCTCATCCTCTTTCTCTCTCCTTATATGAAAGAGACTCATCCACGCGCTGCCTCCACTTCAGGAATTTTCAGCCGTGCCGTGGGAGGATATAAAAGACTGCTTTCAAATTACCGTTTCATGATTCACGTATCCTTCAAGGGTACTGCATTGGGCCTGTTGTTTGCTTATATCTCCGCCACTCCTTTCATCCTGCAGACTCATTACGGACTGTCTCAGACAGTGTACGGCCTTGTAATCGGTGCCAACTCAATATTTGTGGCCGCCGGTTCTGCCCTGGCGCTGAAGTTCCATCCGCTCAAAAATGCTGCATGGATTGGCGCTGTGGTTGTGGCTGCCGGAGCGGCCGGGCAGGCTGTGGCTCTGTGGAGGATTGACAGCCTGGTGGTGTTTGAGATTTTCATGTGCGCCATGCTCTTTGGCTTAGGCCTTATTTTTGCCACCACCAACACCCTGGCCATGAATGAAGGACGCATGGAAGCCGGTGAAGCCTCTTCCGTTTTAGGCGTCTCCGGTTACGTTGTCGGTGCCATTGTTTCTCCTCTGGTCGGTATGGGCAATATCCTCCACTCCGCCGCCATAGTATTTGTGGCCGTGACGGCTGTGATGTGCATCTTTGCCATCCTGAGTAAAAAAATAGCACCGGACCTGTAAAAGCCCGGTGCCGGTTATGGTAACTATTTAATCTCAGGGAATAAGTACGCGGCGGGCGGTATTGCCTCTGCGTTCAATGAATACGCCTCCGCGGGGATTGTCTACCTGGATACCCTGTAAGTTATAATATACCGCAGGTGCATCCTGGTCATAATTGATTACTTCAAGGCCACTGCTGTTGGTCACAACAATCTTGCCGCTGGGGAAGAGGGCCTTGATGGTGTATTTACCTGCAGGTACTTTCCATGACAGGCATCCGGAAGCATCAACGCCATTGGCATACAGGCGCATCTGTGCCGGAGTGCCCAAGGTGAGCTGCTCTCCTTCTGTCTGTGAGCCATAGCGGTTAGCTGTTGCGTTGAGTTCATCCCAGTCTGCGCCCAGGGCATCGGTGAGATTAAAGAAACATGAGGTCTCACCGGCGGCGGCCACAAACTCTACATCGGCTGTAAAACCATCTGTATTAGGAGTCATCTTGAACCCTGCATTGGTAACCCAGCTTGCATCCTTGAGATTTCCCAGTACATAAAGTTCAGCGGGACGGGTGAAGTCGCCTTCATCACCGCCGCCACCTCCACCGCCGCCGTAAACGCCGGTATCGGTGCACTCGGGCTTGCCGGACGCTGAGGTGGGTTTATATACATGATTGTTCTGGAGGCCGGTGACGTCCGCGGTCTGGCTGCCGGAACCGTTATTGAACACAACTCCTATTGTGCCGGCAGGCAGGGTGTACTTGTATATATTATTCTCAACCTTGGTCATATCCACTCCGGGCCAGGTGCTTTCCTGGGTTCCCCAGTAGTGCACCAATACTTTGCTCCAGTTGGTGACTGAGTTATCAAAATATACGGTAATGTCATTCTCAGGATCCGGATCAATCACGGGGCCTGTGCCCTGCTTGTTGACCCAGATGCAGTATCCGTTTCCGCTGGCCTTGACATCTGCTGAGCTGAAGCCGCTCGGTACGTCGCTTGTGGAACCGATGCGCACTGCCATCTTGGCGTCAGTACCCTGGATAACTGCCATATAGCAGTCACGGCTGGTCTTCAGAACCGTTACTGTGCTGGTGTTGGTCACACCGGCCAGGTTACGGGCGGCAATCATGTTTTTCAGTGCGGTCTTGTATGTTTTCCAGTGAGCCAGCAGCACGCACGGTGTTCCGGGTGAGGCCATCAGGAAGGCATAGGCTGCAGGCACATTGCCGGTAAACTTGCTGCCGTCTCGGTATGTATCATGATTGTCAATGAATGTCACTGCCAGCTGAGGATATCCATAATGAATCAGACCTGCAGGCTGAGGGGTGGTGCCGTTGGCATACCACACCAGTTTGGTCATGTCGTTGCTGGCAAATGCCTCATTGATGGCATACTTGCCGGGGAAGTCAAAGGCGGCACTCTCTCGGCCGGTTGCCTCAATCCAGGCTGCCACTGCGTCATACTGGCCGTCCCAGTACTCTCCCACACAGTATGTGGGGCGGCTGTACTGATTATAGATTTTTGTGAAACGGCCTGCATAACCCTTTACCATATCCAGGCGGAAACCTACATATCCGTATTTCTCCAGCAGGCACTTGCAGTAATTCTTTACATTATCCTGAACCACAGCATTGGTATGGTCAAGGTCACGCGCTCCGTTGAAGTCCTCGCCCGTATCCGGTGCGCCGGTGGGGCGGGCCTGTCCGGCCTGACCGGCCACTTCATCTGTGCTGCAGATATGTTCCGGGCCTAACTGCCATGTCCGCCCGTTCCATTCCTCGGCGGGGAAGTTGGTCCAGTTGGAGGCGCCGTTACGGTGATTGACAACCACATCCGCAATCACGCCAACTCCCTTCTGACGGAAGGTGGAAATCATGGACTGCAGCTGTGCCTCTGTGCCGAAGGAGGAGTTATGGCGGGTAAACCAGTAAATGGGCATATAACCCATGGTGTTACCGCCTCCCGCATATGCGGAGTTCGGAACCCATATCAGATTGAAATATTCACTCAATTCATCGCTTTGGCTTTCAAGGTTGGTCCACTTGGTGTCAGCGTAACTGTCCCAGTAAAAGCCCTGAAGCATAACGCCCTTGTGCCCAGCAGGCCAGCCGATGGCCATGCCGCTCAGCGTTCCTATAAGCACAAGTAGCAATAGCGCATACTTTCTCATGTTGTTCATTGCAATTATTTTAAGGTAATAAGTATATATAATCTGACTGCAAATGTAATAATTCTTTTTAATTTTGCATACAGTTTCACAAATATTATTATTTTTTCAGCACCAATAGAAAAAACGGAGACTCCCGGGTGGAAATCTCCGTTTGATTATTGGTTTAAAAGGTCAGAACGTGAACCGCAGGCCCATGGCAAGATTCTGCT
>CAZNBD010000073.1:0-8144 GCA_964571405.1 uncultured Bacteroides sp.
GGGCCTGTTCCAACTATGATAGAGGTGCGATGAATTCCCCTCTTTTCTTGTACCCATATCAAATCGCCGAATTAGGGAATCAGAAGGCGAAAATCGGGTCTTTATGGACAATAAAACTATACTACGAAGAGAGAGACCGATTACTCTAATTATAGAGACTCTGTGTGTTATATTAATTGGGTTAACGATCTTTCCAATTCAGACCTTTCTCTTATATCAGGGAAATGTTATTCTCTTGTCAGTTATACTTCCACTGATTACTCTTCCATTTTTATTCTTATTGATAAAATGGGGCTTCATGAAGCACACCCCAGTTCAAGGGAAGAATCTTAAGTGTATTCTTTCTTCTGTAGCCATATTTATGATTGCATTCCCGATTGCCTGCATAATTAGTACATATATTTGGAGAAAGGGAGTAATTACATGGGATTATGCAATTTCATGGGAGGCTCGGATGCAGGAGACAAAGGAGATTGTAGCGAGCGCGGAGAGAATGATGATAAATGTCTTTGTAATTTGTACTGTAATATTTGCAGCTATCGCAATAGGAGGCTTTTGTACGAGGGGACGCTTAAAGACTTCTAAAGCTACAAATCTCTTGTTAACTGTATCCACCGCACTACTTTTGTTTTCATTAATATCCTATTTCTCTATTGAACAGATGCCAGGCGATAATTGGTATGAAGAATCAGAAGAAATGTTGAATAACGAATTAGTCTATGATAATGATCAACTAAATAAATTACTGGATCTTTGCGGTGATTATAATGAAAGGATATTAACTCTTAACGATAAGTACAATTCCTCTGAAATGATTGAAAATTACAGTCTTTCAGACCGGGCTGTGATGTTTGATAACGAGGTATGCCAAATAATTGATGATAAGGGTAAAGAATATCAATTACTCATAACATCCATTAGACGGTGTTCGGAGCGCCTAAATCAGTGCCATGGCAGTTTAATAAGTGAGCCTCAAACAGATAATGCCAGAGCTTTGCATGAAAAAGTTTACGCTCTTGATCGCATAGTTGATGATATTAATGAGTTAATTAAAAAATTTACTGACTTTTCAGCTGAACACAAATCCAACGATGTAGCTTTTTACTATCCCTCAGCAGAGGAGTTAGGGATCCGTGATAATGACTTGTATGATTTTGGTTATAACCTGACAAATGGTACAGCATTTAGAATAGAATATTTGAGAAATAGATTGAACGATTTCAGTTCAAATTATCTCAATATTGAGGACGAAAAACTATAAAACAAAATTCATAAAAACTATGAAACTGAGTAATTCTTTACTTTTATTGATTGGTTTCTTAACTATTTCATCATGTTCATCACCCAAGTCGGAGGAGAATAATACTGAAATTGTTGATGAAACTCGGAGTGTTCCTACATTCGGTATCGTAGCAGGTAGGCATTGGGTTGATATGGGAACAAGTGTTATGTGGTCTATCTGTAATGTCGGAGCAACTTCAGCAACAGATGCAGGAGGTTATTATGCTTGGGGAGAGACCGAGAACAAAAGAACGTATAGTGAGCGAACTTCTTCTATGATGAATATCCGACTGGGGGATATTTCTGGAGATCCTCAGCTCGATGTGGCACGTGTTAAGTGGGGTGATACTTGGAGATTGCCAACTAAAGATGAATTTCAGGAATTGATCGATAATTGCACCTGGGAGTTTGAAAATAATACAATGAAAATCACCGCAGACAATGGAAATGTTTTGTATTTCCCTTTAGGAGGACTTCAAGTGGGCGCTGCAACTTACGAGGCTGGAACACTTGGAGGGTATTGGACTTCCAGTTCTGATGATCCTAAAGAAGCATACCTCGCTGCTTTTGCAGTTGGGAATAGTCCAAGAATTGGATCTTTTGATAGATTTATGGGTTTGTGCGTCAGGCCTGTGATAGATAAATAATAAATGAACTGCCGCTCCCCCCAAAAAGGGGTGCGGCAGTTCTATGTTAGGAGCAGGTCAACTATTGCTTTTTTGTTGGTGGTTTCAGAATATATTTATATCTTTGCCTTGAAAATGTGGGACTGGAGCCATGCCTTACTCCTTGAAAACGTGGGTTTGGATCAGTTGTCTGAGCTAATTTTGAATTAAGATGAAAATTATTGAAGAAAACCTTCTGATAATTAGAGATTTGTGCCGGCGTTTTCACGTTCGGAAGCTTTGGGTTTTTGGATCTATCCTTTCAACAAGATTTAATAACTCAAGTGATGTGGACTTTTGTGTGGATTTTGAATGGGAAAAAATTCCGTTGCTTGAATCTGCCAATAACTTTTTTGGATTCCAAGACGGTTTAGAAGCCATTTTGAAAAGGAAAATTGATCTGACGGATGACAGCGCAGTGCGGAACCCATATTTTAGAGCCGAACTCAATGAAACGAGAAAATTAATTTATGGATAGGAAGATACAGAAATCCTTATTTGATATCCTTGATCGCATTGAAGAAATTGAATCTTTTTTTATTTCGATGCCTCGCTCATTTGATACATATTCAAACAGTACTCTTTTGAGGAGTGCCATCCATATGAATATTGCAATAATTGGAGAGGCAACCAATCGTATATTAAAGGTTAATCCTGATATTCAAATTTCTAACGCAAAGCAAATTATTGGCACTCGCAATTACCTCATTCATGGTTATGATAGTTTGCGCCCTGAAATGATTTGGGCAATTGTAATAAATGACCTCCCTAAACTCAAAAAGGAAGTTACTACCTTATTAAATGAACTTTAATTAGATAGATTCTTCTGTTTAACAAATTGAGAATCTGAATAAAAATCAAACGCTTGCTGTACAAGACCTGCAAGCGTTTGATTTTTATGGTAAGGGTTTCTTATGCCAGGGGGTTCCAGCCTTGTGCTTTGAGGGGGAATTCCTGACCGTCGCGGGTTATCATGGCGCAGCCGTCGCCGGGCGGGGTGATGTAGCCAATTACCTTTATGCCTTCCAGGTCTTTGACTTTGTCATGTTCTGTCAGGGGGACGGTGAAGAGGAGTTCGTAATCCTCGCCTCCGTTGAGTGCTGCGGTTACAAGGTTCATGTTGAGCTCCTCAGCCATCACTGCGGTCTGATAATCTATGGGTATGCGGTCCTCATAAACCCGGCAGCCGACATCACTGCGGCGGCAGATGTGGATGAGTTCGCTTGAAAGGCCATCGCTCACATCAATCATGGATGTGGGGTGTATGCCTTTTTCAGCAAGAATACGTACAATGTCCTTCCGCGCCTCCGGCTTGAGTTGCCGTTCTACCAGATACTCCTTGCCGCTGAAGTCCGGGCGGAAATCTGGCTGTCCGGCTCCTGCCACCTTTTCGCGCTCAAGAAGCTGAAGGCCCATGTAAGCAGCTCCGAGGTCGCCGCTGACACAAATCAGGTCAGTGTCATGTGCGCCGCTGCGGCGTACTGCCTGCCCCTTGGGAGCGGTTCCCAGGCATGTTATGGTGATGACCAGACCCTGATGGGAAGCGCAGGTGTCGCCGCCAACTATATCAACGCCGTAAATCTCACATGCATGGCGGATTCCGGAGTATAGTTCATCTATATGTTCAACGGCAAAACGGCGTGAGATTCCCAGTGAAACCGTTATCTGACGTGGTGTGCCGTTCATGGCGCAGATGTCTGAGAAATTGACTATTGCGCTTTTATAACCCAGATGCTTGAGCGGTACGTAAGTGAGGTCAAAATGCACGTTTTCCAGGAGCATGTCTGTGGTGACCAGGACATCTACATCATCTCCGTAATGGAGGATGGCCGCATCATCTCCCACAGCCATGACGGTGGAGGCATCATGAGGGGGCATATCCTTGGTAATCCGGTCAATGAGGCCGAACTCTCCAAGTTCAGATATTTCTGTAAGTTTGTTTTCTGGCATGACAGTCAGGGATTAACTGCGTTCAACCATGGCTTTCATCAGCGCCACCACTGTGGGCTGTGCATTGAGAGCCGCTTTCTGAACTTCCTCGTGAGAGGGTACTTCTGTGATGTCCTTTCCTCCAAGGTCAGTGATGACAGAAATACCGAACACATTCATATCCATGTGACGTGCCACAATCACTTCATGAACGGTGCTCATGCCCACTGCATCGCCTCCGATGACGCGGAAGTACTCATATTCTGCAGGAGTTTCAAAAGTAGGACCGGGGGTTCCAACATATACACCGTGCATCAGACGTATATTTTTCTCGGCACCGATGCTGTCAGCCAGTGCAACGAGGCGCTTGGTGTAAGGCTCTGTCATGGCAGGGAAGCGCGGGCCCAGTTCATTGTAATTCTTTCCGCGCAGGGGATTCTCAGGGAACAGGTTGATATGGTCTGTGATAATCATAACGTCACCAACCTTGAATTCCTTGTTCATTCCACCGGCCGCGTTGCTGACAAAGAGAGTTTCAACACCCATGGCTTTCATCACGCGTACGGGGAATGTAACGGCCTTCATGTCATATCCCTCATAATAATGGAAGCGGCCCTGCATGGCCATGACACGCTTGCCTCCCATGTCACCGAAAATGAGGTTGCCTGAGTGACCCTCAACTGTGCTGACGGGAAAGTTGGGGATTTCTGAGTAAGGAATTACAATCTGGTTTTCAATATATTCAACCAGTGTTCCAAGGCCTGTGCCCAGGATTATACCCAGTGTGGGTTTTGTACCGCAGCGTTCTGAGAGATACTGAGCGGTCTGTTTAATTTTTTCCAGCATAGTTATGTGTTTTTCAAGTTTTTCAATTCAGTTTCTGAGGGCCGGGATTTTCGCGGTGACGCAATTCTTTTTCAATCGCGGCCACTAATGAAGGCCCGTTTTCGTTATTGTCAAATTCCACTTCAATGGGGAGGAAGAATGTAACGGCCTTTAGTTCGTATGGGTAATACGGATTGTTTGCCAGGCGTACGGCGTCCTTCTCTGTGGTGATAATCAGGCGCCTATTGCCCTTGAGGCTCTTGTAGCGTTCAAGAAGATGATCAATATCCTTGCGTGTATAGTTATGATGGTCAGGATAGATGTCCACCTTGACCTTTGCGTTATGATTCTTGATGTATCTGATAAAAGGTCTCGGATTGCCGATACCGGCCACAGCCAGTACGGTATCTGAGCTGTCCAGCCAGTCAAGATACGGGACATCAGTGGTTACGTCAGGGAAAACCGGCTGCAGAGGGCGGTAACGGAAGCGGGAAAAGAATAGCTGCTGCCATGGAAACAGGCCGTAGTTATTGATTTCTATTCTGTAATCCATCGGCTGCATATTGGCCGGGCATTTTGTTATTACCACAGCATCAGCGCGGTTAATGCCGCGTGCGCTTTCACGCAGTCTGCCGTAAGGAAGCATGGAGTCCTTGTACACGGGGCGGTGGTACTCGGACACCACTATGGAATAGAACGGTTTTACAAACCGGTGCTGGAACGCATCATCGAGAATGATCATCTCAATGTCAGGTTCCAGACGGAGGAGCTCCTCAATACCGGCCACACGGTCCTCACACACAGCAATCTTGACCTTATTGCCGAATTTCTGGTACATCTGATAAGCCTCATCGCCTATATCACGGGGCGTTGAGGTGCGTCCGGCCATAATGAATCCCTTGGTATTACGGCGGTATCCGCGGCTCAGTACGGCCACTTTGCGGTTACGGCTGAATGCCCGCACCAGAAATTCAACGTGCGGAGTCTTTCCGGTTCCGCCTGCCGCCAGATTTCCCACACAGATAACCGGCACATCAAAGCTCACCTGCTTGAATAGTTTCCAGTCAAAGAACTTATTGCGCAGGAAAGTTATCATACCGTACACCTTGCTGCACGGTAAGAGAACCATCTTTGATAGTACGGACTTGGTGCTCATTTAATCCGGAATCAGATTAATTCTGTAATCAGAACTCAATGGTAACAGGTTCCATCCGCGCCTGTACGGGAGACATGGCCCGGAGGCGGTTCAGGAGGCGGAGATACTCAGCAGTCTGAGCGTCAAACTGCATGCCTGAGGACTGGGCACGGAGCTCTGTGAGGCCTCCGCTTTCACGGAGCATGCGCATCCACATTTTTTCTTCGTTCTTGGGATATGAAACCACTTTGTCCGGATTTACATCAGCCTCAGCGGCAATGGCGTGGATACAGTCGTTCAGCGTTCCAAGCTCATCGACAAGTCCCAGACGGAGAGCTGAAGAGCCTACCCATACACGGCCCTCGGCAATGAGCTTGACAGAATCCTGTTCCATGCCTCTGCCGTCAGCTACACGGCGGGTGAATGTATCGTAAATTGTTTCCACACTCTGCTGCATAACCTCTGCCTGTTCTTCAGTCATGGGCTGCATCACATTGATACCGGTAGCATTAGGATTGGTTTCCACAGTGCTGAATGTAACTCCCATTTTGTCAGTTACCAGCCCCGAGAAGTCAGGAATCATGCCAAAAACACCGATACTGCCTGTGATGGTGGTTCGGTCAGCAAAGATGCGGTCAGCGCCGCAACTGATATAGTAACCTCCGGAGGCTGCATAGTCACCCATGCTGACGTACAGGGGTTTGTCCTTGCTCTTGAAATACTGGAGAGCTTCCCAGATCTGCTCAGAGGCAAATGCACTTCCGCCGGGGGAGTTCACGCGCAGAACCATGGCCTTGACATTATCGTCCTCGGCCAGTTCAATAATCTGGCTTACCATTTTGGGCCCTACAATTCCTTCATCGCCGGAGTCTACAATATCTCCCACTGCATAAAGGACGGCAATGTGGGAGCCGGAGCCGTTGGTAATTTCGCTCAGTATGTCCTTGGTGGCAAGGTATTCTGCAGGGGTAACAAAGTCAAGATCATCCGCGCTGTCCTTGTCAAGCATGTCAGCCAACATATTGTCAAAGTTGCGACGGTAACATGCGCGGTCCACCAGGCCCTGCTCCTTGGCAAAGGCAGCAGTACGCGCTCCCATAATCATTGATGCCAGTGCGCGGATTGTATCCTCCGGTACACTGCGGTTCTGAGAAATCTCGCCTGCGGCATATGCCCAGAGTGTATCACAGTACTGCTGCATCTGCAGGCGTGCGGGTTCGCTCATCTCGTTGAGGATAAAGGGTTCAACAGCACTCTTGAAAGTTCCCACTTTCAGAATCTGCATCTTGACACCCAGCTTGTCCAGAGTACCCTTGAAGAATGGGGTGGTACCTCCAACACCGTGGATGTCAACAGATCCCATCGGGTTCACCAGCAGGCTGTCAGCCAGAGTGGCCAGGAGGTAATCTCCCTGAGCGTATGTGTCAGCGTAAGCATAAACGGGTTTGCCGCTGTTTTCTTTGAAAGCACGGATTGCAGTGAGCAGTTCCTCTCTTGAGGCCATCCCCATTGCGGATCCGGAGCAGTCAAGGACCAGGGCAGAAATGCGGTTGTCATCCTGAGCCAGACGCAGGGAAGCCAGCATCTCCTGCAGGGTAGGAGCCTCAGATTCGTTTTCCTGCAGAATGGACATCAGAGACTGGGGCTGGAAGCGCTCATCAACCACACCGGCGAGCTTGAAGTATAAAATGCTGTCTTTCTTGATTTTATTGCTCTCGGAATTCCCCAGAGAACCAATAATCATCAACAGGCAGAAAATACCCAGAGCGATAGAAATCCATAAGCCGGCCATTGTGCCGAGCATGGAGATAAAGAATTTTTTTAACATTATATTTTGCGCAAAAACTTATTAAACGAATGTGATAAACAATTTTTGCAAAGTTAACTAAAAAAATTGATTATTCCCCCCGGAATAAAAATAAAATCCTAATCTTTTATGGCATTCAAGTGAATTTCCAACGAGAACTATGCAGTTGGAAAAAATTAAATAGGATTTAGTTTCCCGGTTAATCCTATTATAGTAGGTCATTGAGAATTATTAAGTTTTTTCATTGTTTTTTATAAGTGATTGATAATCAGAGGGGAGGAAAGTGGCGTACCTCCGGCACGCAGGTGTGGGAGGAGGGAGAGGTCCCCGTACACCTCCGCCTGCGGCTTCGGTGTACGGGGTTAGCCATGTGGCATCCCTCCAGGATGCGTCGGCGTCGGCGGGGTGCCTGTGAGGCAGGCGGCCGGGAACCGGAGCCTCAGGGGGGCAGGGAGACGCTGTCCGTCTTTTGCTGTTCAGGCGCGCAGACGGGGCGCTGAGG
>CAZNBD010000074.1:0-7922 GCA_964571405.1 uncultured Bacteroides sp.
ATACGCGGTTGACGCCTCGGACTTTGTTGATGATTTCATTACTTACATCTGCCAGGAATTTATACGGCAGGTGTGCCCAGTCGGCTGTCATTGCATCCTGGCTGGTGACGGCTCTGAGGGCTACGGCTCGCTCATATGTGCGTTCATCGCCCATTACCCCCACACTCTGAACCGGTAAGAGTATTACCCCGGCCTGCCATACCTGGTCGTAGAGACCTTCGCGCCGGAGTCCGGATATAAATATATGGTCTGCTTCCTGGAGGACAGAAACCTTTTCCCGGGTTACTTCTCCCAGTATGCGCACTGCCAGACCGGGTCCGGGGAAGGGGTGGCGGCCAATAAGGTGTTCCGGGATTCCGAGGGCGCGTCCAACGGCTCTTACTTCATCCTTAAAGAGCAAACGCAGTGGCTCACAGAGTTTGAGGTGCATACGCTCCGGAAGACCACCCACATTGTGGTGGCTTTTAATCACTGTCCCTGTAATGGACAGGCTCTCAATACAATCCGGATATATTGTTCCCTGAGCCAGCCACTTGACATCCTTGAGTTTTCCGGCTTCACGGTCAAAGACCTCAATAAAATCCGCGCCGATTATCTTGCGCTTTCTTTCCGGATCTGTAACACCGGCCAAGTCTGCAAAGAATTTATCTGATGCATCAACTCCTATCACATTGAGCCCCAGGCAGCGGTAATCTTCAAGAACATCATGGAACTCATTTTTACGGAGCATTCCGTGGTCAACAAATATACATGTCAACCGGGAACCAATGGCACGGTTGAGAAGAACGGCAGCGACAGAGCTATCTACTCCTCCACTGAGTCCTAATACCACCTTGTCATCTCCAAGCTGCTCACGCAGAGCCGCAACCGTGGTTTCAATAAATGAATCTGCATTCCAGTCGCAAGCAGCCCCGCAGATATTCACCGCAAAATTTCTGAGGATGTCCATGCCGCATTCACTGTGATAGACTTCCGGATGGAACTGCACACCCCATGTAGGCTCATCCTGTGCAGCGAAGGCAGCGTATTTGACGTCTTCTGTTGAGGCTATTCTCTTAAAGCCATCAGGAAGAGCGGTAATGGTATCACCGTGACTCATCCATACTTGCGCGCCCGGAGCAATTCCCTGCATCAGGGCATCTGCCTCATCAATATCACAAAGGTGTGCGCGCCCATACTCGCGGCTCGGAGCCGGTTCCACATGTCCTCCATTTTTATAACTGAGTAATTGAGCTCCATAACATATACCCAGCAGGGGCACCCGTCCACGGATTTTTTCCAAGTCCACTGTGAAAGCGTCCTTGTCATAAACGCTCAGAGGGCTGCCTGAAAGGATAACTCCTATTATCCCCTCCTGAGCCTCTCTTCCGTACGGATATTTGTTATAAGGAACTATCTCGCTGTAAATATTCAGCTCACGAATTCTTCTTCCTATGAGCTGTGTGGTCTGGGAACCAAAGTCAAGAATGAGTATCTTCTGCGTCATTTTGATTTTTTATAACCTTATGTGGCCTTTAATTCTGCAAAATTACTAATTTTTTTACTAATTTTGCCGCCGAAATGAGAGCAATTGCACGTATAATTTTATTCACCTGCCTGCTTACTTTAACCAGTATTTCAAGTAAAGCGCTGTCTTTCAACCTGGATTCAATAGCAACCTGGGGCAAATTCCCACGTTTCTGTGTGAATACTTACCGCTGGGGCGACGTTTTTTTTAACGGTTATGACACCACATATGTGGCTCCGACAGGTTATAAATTCAACGCAAAGATTACCTCAAATACTTGGTCAGATATTTACAATTTCAAAATTGGACCAAAAACAAATATGTTTATGACCTCAAATACCAGCGTGTCAGCCGGTGTTTATGTTACATATCTGGCAGTTTCCGCCGGATATGATATAAGTCTGAACAAGCTTTTCGGAGGTCAGGCACCGGCACGTAAACGTTGGCGCTTCGGTTTTAACTGCATGCTCTTTGCTGCAGAAGCTTACTATATTGACAATAACGAGGGGGCGAGACTGCGTCGTTTCGGAGACCTCTCAAATCTTTCAATTCCAGTTAGTAACATAAATAACACCTCCTGGGGCCTTGACGCATATTACTTCTTTAACCATAAGCGTTACTCTGAAGCTGCCACTTTCAACTATAGCCGTATCCAGCGCAAGAGCCAGGGAGCATTTTTTACCGGCTTCTCTATTTATACTCAGAAGCTTGACTTTAATTTCAGGGAATTGCCTCCGGATATGCTGACTTTCCTGCCGGGTCACTGGGATGATTACCATTATAACCTGCACACCCATAATTATGCACTGCGTTTTGGTTACGGATATAACCTTGTGCTCCCGCGTGGATGGGTTATAGGAGTAAGCGAAAGCCCCACCATTGGAATCAGAAAGGGGTATATCAACTCCGATTATACCAAAGTGGCTTTCTCCATGTACAATCATTTCAAGGTGGCTGTGGTTTGGAACTCAGGAAGATGGTTCTTCGGAGCTAACGGAAGATTTGACCTGGCTATTGTCAATAATAAGTCTATTACTTACGCAGGTGCCAACCTGACCGGTGAAGCTGTTTTCGGATGCCGTTTCAACATCTGGTAATTTGTTATGAAAATCTTCAGAAAAATTAGTGCCGCACTTCAAACCTGGAAAGCTCGCCGCAACTGTCCTCTCCGGCTGGAATTCATTGTTACAGATTATTGCAATCTTAACTGTGTCGGATGTACCCATTATGCTCCTGTTGCACCAAAAGAATTTGAGAGCTTGGACAATATAAGCCGGCAGCTCAAGCACCTCTCAGCGGTTGATCATAAAAAATTGATAAAGAAATTATACATAATGGGAGGAGAAACCCTCACTGCACCCGTAGACACCCTGAATGGAATGGCACGGCAGATGAGGCATTATTTTCCCGAGGCTGAGATCTTGTTGTTTACAAATGGTTTGATTCTCAACAAAATGCCCGATTCTTTCTGGAAGTCAATGAAGGACAACGATGTAATACTTTCCATTACCCGTTATCCGGTAAAGGCCGATTTTGACGCAATTGAAGAATTGGTAAAAAAGAAAAGTGTACGGTACACTATATTTGCTGACCGCAACATGAAAGATAGTTTTTTCCGTTTCAGCCTTGATCCTAAAGGGTCTCAGAACAAGCGGCTTTCACATTTCCGGTGTTTCAATTTTGGATGTGTTTCTGTTCGTGACGGACGAATTTATCCTTGCGCCACAAGTGCGTGTATCAAACACTTAAATACCAGATTCGGCACTGACTTCAAACATGAGTCTGGAGATTATCTCCGTATTGAAGATATCACTGATACACAGCAGATAATTAAATTAAGAAACACTCCGGTGCCCTTCTGCCGTTACTGCCGCAAGCCTGACACTGTTCATTATGGGCCATCCCGCAGAAAGGTTTCTGAATGGGTGGAAGAATAGTATTAAGAATTTTCAGAATACTTTATCAGGGGGCGTGCCGTAATGCAGGCGGTACATTAATGCAGAAAGATCCACTATAGGCATGGGCCTTCCACTCAATGCCGTACCCTCTGTCCTGACAGCAACAATACCACGTAATGCACCTACCGCCACATTGAGCATCAACATCATCAGTTGAGAGCCTACCACAACCTCATCTCCTGAACGGTTTATGTGTTCCTGCAGATCCTTTACCTCAAAGGTGGCAAGAGCCGAGCAAGACAGAAGACGTTCACGCAGGATGGCTCCTTTATAAATATATGAGCATGTCACTATTAAACTGATACGGGACTTCTCAGTCTGAGGAATCACCCTGACACTCATGTCAAGATTGACAGGCTTTCCCGCAAACCGGCGAGCCGCCCGTTTATTAATGGCTGTGGCTGATTTAATCTCTGCCACTGAAACCAATGTGAGTTCTATTTCTGTGTCTTTCATATAATTCAAAACACTTCGGCAGGTTAAAGTGTTTAAATAGTACCCTTAATATGTTATTTTTTGTAAGAAATTCCATTTTTTGGCATTAAAATTGATTATCTCACGTTATGTAATTATACTTTTGACTATGGATAACAACCGATATACAGAGCGAGCACAGAAGCTGATTGATAATCTTCAGCAGCAGTGTGTATCGCATAACAATTCCACCATCATGCCGGCACATCTTCTGCTGGAACTTCTTGAGCCCGGCCTCAAAAGTCGTGAATATGCGGAAAAAATAGTCGGAGCTGACCGTCTTGAGGATCTGCGCGTAGCTCTTGACAACTCACTTTATGAAGATGATGCAGCTGACGGCCTGGATAACAATTATTATAACCGTCTGGTCACACTGGTGATTAAGCTCGCCATCCTTGAAGCCCGTTTCCTCAAGGCCGCCCAGGTTGATGTTGAACACTTCCTGCTTTCACTTTTTCATAACAAGGAAGTACGAGCCCTCCGCCTTATGACTCCGTTCATCAATGCAGGTATGGATTATGAAAGCCTGCGTCGTATAGCCCTCAGTGAGGTGGATGATTCACATGGCAGTGACGGTGATGACCGTGAACTTGAAGGAGCTCTTCCCGGAGGAGATGCTGAAGCAACCGGTGCCCCGGCGCAGAAAAGCGCATCCCGTCCTTCCGGCAAAACACGCCGGGCTGACACGCCCATGCTTGACAAGTTCGGTAATGATATGACACGTGCGGCGGAAGAAGGAAGACTTGATCCCGTTGTAGGACGTGAAACAGAAATTGAACGTCTTGCCCAGATTCTTTCCCGACGCAAAAAAAATAATCCTGTGCTCATCGGAGAACCGGGAGTGGGAAAAAGTGCCATAGTGGAAGGCCTCGCACTCCGAATTGTTCAACGGCGAGTACCACGCATCCTGTTTGGTAAACGGGTAGTGGCGCTGGACATGGCATCCATCGTGGCCGGCACCAAATATCGCGGTGAATTTGAGGAACGTATGAAAGCCATTGTCAATGAGCTTTCCAAGAATCCTGATGTCATCCTCTTTATAGATGAAATTCACACCATTGTAGGTGCCGGTAACGCACAGGGCTCAATGGACGCAGCCAATATGCTCAAGCCCGCGCTTGCACGAGGTGAAATCCAGTGCATCGGTGCAACCACTCTGGATGAGTACCGTACAAATATTGAAAAGGACGGTGCTCTGGAGCGTCGTTTCCAGAAAGTGATGGTAGAGCCAACCACTCCGGAAGAAACTCTTGCCATCCTGAAGAATATCAAGGAAAAGTATGAAAAACACCACTGCGTGCAGTACACTGACGCAGCCCTGGAAGCGTGTGTCAAATTGACAGACCGTTATATTTCAGACCGCAACTTCCCTGACAAAGCCATTGATGCAATGGATGAAGCCGGTTCACGCGTCAAAATTTCAAGCGTTACCGTTCCCGCAGAAATTGAAGAACTTGAAAAAGAGATAGAGCTTACCCATTCCAAGAAGACAGAAGCCGCCCAGAATCATGATTTTGCCATGGCAACATCACTGAGAGATAAAGCAGCCCGCCTTTCTGAAGAGCTTGAACAGCGGCGCAAAGAATGGGAAAAAGAACTCCAGCAGAACCGTGAGACAGTTGATGATCAGAAAGTGGCTGAAGTTGTGGCAATGATGACCGGGGTACCGGTACAGCGAATAGCTCAGGCAGAAGGTAAACGACTTCTGGAAATGGCACCGATACTCAAAAAAGCTGTTATCGGACAGGATCCCGCCATTGAGAAAATAGTAAAAGCCATTCAGAGAAACCGCCTCGGACTCAAGGATCCCAATAAACCCATCGGAACATTCATGTTCCTCGGTCCGACAGGTGTAGGAAAAACGCATCTGGCAAAAAAACTGGCAGAATATCTCTTTGACAGCGCCGAAACCCTCATCCGAATTGACATGAGTGAGTATATGGAAAAATTCAGCGTCAGCCGCCTGATCGGAGCCCCTCCCGGATACGTAGGATACGAAGAAGGCGGACAGCTCACAGAGCGTGTACGCCGCCATCCGTATTCAGTAGTGCTCCTGGATGAAATTGAAAAAGCCCATCCGGATGTATTCAACCTCCTCCTCCAGGTAATGGATGAAGGACGACTCACAGACAGCCTCGGGCGCAAGATAGATTTCAAGAACACCATTATCATCATGACCTCCAATATCGGCACAAGACAGCTCAAGGACTTCGGAAGCGGAGTTGGCTTTGCCACCAAGGAGATGGATAAGGAATTCAGCCACGGCGTACTCTCCAAAGCGCTGAACAAAGCCTTCAGCCCCGAGTTCCTCAACCGTATTGATGACATAATCATCTTTGACACACTAGACAAAGAAGCCATCTTCAAGATAATAGATGTTGAACTGGCAGGATTTTACAGCCGCCTCAAATCAATGGGTTATCAGATAAACCTGACAGAAAGCGCCAAGAACTTCATAGCCTCAAAAGGCTGTGACATCCAGTTCGGCGCACGTCCCCTCAAGCGAGCAATCCAGAAATACCTTGAGGACGAACTGGCAGAACTCCTGCTCGTCTCCGCCCCCACCGAGGATGAAATCATCACCCTTGACTACCACGAAGGAGATGACCGCCTCACCCCCACCATCTCCCTCCCCACCCCCACCGAATAATAAAAAATTAGGGTTGAATCCTGCTGCGGAATCAACCCTAATTTTATTTTCTCTAAAGATAAATATTCAGACTTTTCTATTCAACGGAGGATTTTATTACATCAACAATATACCTGACATCCTGATCTGAGACCCATGGGCCGGCGGGGAGGCAGATGCCTTTTGCAAAAAGGGTTTCGCTGACTCCATTAACATATGCCGGTGAATTCTTATAGACGGGCTGACGATGCATGGGTTTCCATAGTGGCCGTGCCTCTACATTGGCTGAATCAAGTCTCATCCGCAGTGCTTCTACATTGGCGTTAGGCTGGCAGTCTGTTGTGGCTGTACTTGCTGCACGTGTTACTCCGGCTGCTCCCCCTACGGCTCCTGTGATTACTTCCTTATATGCATTTTCCTGTCCTTTGATTTTGAGAGATGGTGAGAGGGTTGCTGTACAGAGCCAGAAATTGGAGTCAAACTCGGGGCCCGGGTTTGTATGCATCGTTATTCCTTCTACGTCCTTGAGCAGTTCTTCATATAGGGCCTGAACATGACGGTGATGTGCAATATGCTCATCTACAATTGTCATCTGTCCCCTGCCTATTCCTGCGCAAATATTGCTCATGCGGTAATTGAATCCAATTGCTTCATGCTGATAATATGGATAACTTTCACGTGCCTGTGTTGCATACCATAATATCTGACGTGCCTTTTCTTCATCCGGGCATATCAGGGCTCCTCCGCCTGATGTGGTAATCATCTTGTTCCCGTTGAATGAGAGGACTCCGTACTTTCCGAAAGTCCCAAGGGCCTGACCTGCAAAATTTGATCCGAATCCTTCTGCTCCGTCCTCAATCACCGGTATCTCATAACGGTTTGCAATTTCCATTATTCTGTCTATCCGGTATGGCATACCGTATAGCGCAACCGGAATAATGGCTTTTGGCTTACGTCCTGTCTTGGCAATCCTGTCCTTGATGGCTTCTTCAAGCAGTTCTGGATCCATGTTCCAGCTTTCTTTTTCTGAATCAACAAAAACCGGAGTGGCTCCGAGGTATGCAACCGGGTGAGAGGATGCGCAGAAAGTAAAAGACTGAACCATCACCTCATCCCCTGGCTCAACACCGCAGGCAATCAGGGCAAGGTGCACCGCAGCCGTTCCGGCCGACAGACAGACCACTTTCTTATCTAACGGGCTCTCTCCCTGCCGCTTGTTGACAAAGTTCTCAAGATCATGTTCAAATCCTGTTACATTCGGTCCCATGGGCACAACCCAGTTGGAATCAAATGCTTCCTTTATAAAATCCATCTCCCTGCCGCTCATGTGCGCCAGGCAAAGTAATATGCGTTC
>CAZNBD010000075.1:0-7878 GCA_964571405.1 uncultured Bacteroides sp.
GTGCGGGACATGTTGCCCCAACGTTTGAGTTTACGGGCTTTACGGTATTCAAATGCTCTTCCCATGGGAAATATTGTTTATTTTGATTGTTTAAGCGGATGGGTTAACGGAGCTCGGCGTTGAACTGCTTGGTCAGAGTGGCCACAACCTTGCTCATAACCTTGTCTATATACTTGTCCTGGAGGGTCTTTTCAGGATCCTGCATGGAGATTGAAATGGCATAGCTCTTCTTGCCTGCCGGCAGGTTCTTGCCCTCATATACATCAAAGAGTTCAACTGCCTTAATCAGGCGCGGCTCACATTTACGCACCGCATTGCTGATTTCTGCCATCTCAACTGCTTTGTCAAGGAGCAGGGAGAGGTCACGGCGCACGGCCTGTGTCTTGGGCAGGGGTGTGAACAGGGTGTTATGCTTGCGGGCCTGGGAGGCTATTCTGTCCCATTCAAGTTCTGCGTAATATACTTCAGGCTTGATATCAGCTGCAGCGCGGGCCTTGGCGCTTACAATTCCGGCGCGGCCAAGACTTGTGCCGTGATTGTCTGTAAACAGTACTGACTGCTCCCAGAGGTCATCAGGCTCGCAGTTGACGGTCTTGTATTCTATACCGGCACGAGTCAGTACATTACCCACAGTGGCCAGCAGATGGTACACTGTGGCGGGCTGGGCTGCTGAGAGCCATCCCGGCTGTGTGTACTGGCCTGTCAGCCAGATACCGAGGCGGGGTGCCTCGCTGTACGGCGCAAGGGGCTTTTCTGCTGTGGCCTGGGTGGACGGGTCAAGGTGGTAAACATTACCGAACTCATACATGGCCAGGTCAGGATTGCGGCGGTTGATATTGCGGGCAAGGCTCTGCAGGCCGCCATAGAGAAGTGTCTGACGCAGTACGTTCAGGTCCTGGCTCAGAGGGTTCAGCAGCTTGATGCAGTGAGCTGCGGGCAGGGCCGCATTCTCAATATAATATGCCTCCGCCGTAAGGGAGTTGTTGAGGATTTCATTGAATCCGGCACCGCACAACTGGTCTGAGATGGTGCGCCGCAGGTCATCTGCCGCATCAACATCTGTTTTGTAACTCAGGCAGCTGTGCAGCTCATCGCCCATGGCAATATTGTTATATCCGTAAATGCGGAGCACATCCTCAATCAGGTCACAGGGACGGGTAACATCCACACGGTATGTGGGCACATGGACATCCATGTGGTCTCCGGTAATCTTGTACTCGCATTCAAGACCTTCAAGTATATTGTCTATTGTGGAATACGGAATTTCTCCACCGATGAGACGGGCAAAATCCTGACGCTCCATCTCAATGTGGGCCATCGGTACCGGAACGGGATAATAATCCACCACCTCACCGCAGATTTCACCGCCGGCCACACTGCGGATCAGTGCGGCGGCAATCTTGAGTGCGCGCAGACAGCCGTTGGGGTCCACTCCGCGCTCAAAACGGAATGAGGAATCTGTGCTTATACCATGACGGCGCGCTGTACGGCGCACGCTTGTGGGATTGAAACATGCACTCTCCAGGAAAATATCCACTGTGCTGTCTGTGACTCCGGAATCAAGGCCACCGAATACTCCGGCCATGCACTTGGCATTCTGAGTATCACAGATCATCAGATCCGCACTGTTGAGAGTACGCTCCACGCCGTCCAGGGTGGTGAATTTCTCACTCTCGGCTGCCCGGCGCACAACCACTCTGCCGCCGGCAAGTTTGTCTGCGTCAAAGGCATGTAGGGGCTGGCCTATGCCGTGAAGTATGTAATTGGTGATATCAACCACATTATTAATGGGGTGCATCCCTATGGCTGTGAGGCGTTCCTTCAGCCAGTCCGGACTTTCCTGAACCTTGACTCCGCGGATGGTTACGCCACAGTAACGTGTAACACCGTCTGCCGCATCAACCTGCACCTGAACATACGGTGCATCCTGAGCGTCAATGCTGAACTCTCCCTCTGCGGGCAGGACAGCGCGCACCGGGGCGCGGTGACAGCTCAGGTAGGCAGCCAGGTCGCGGGCCACGCCGTAATGACTGGCAGCGTCTATGCGGTTGGGAGTCAGGTCCACTTCAAGAACATAATCATCGGAGATATTATATACCTCACGGGCTGGTGTGCCCGGAGCGTAACTGTCAGGTTCAAGAACTATGATTCCTGCGTGAGAAGTTCCCACTCCGATTTCATCCTCGGCACAAATCATGCCCAGGCTTTCCTGGCCGCGGATTTTTGAACGCTTGATTTTGAATTCACCGCCATCCGGGTCATAAAGCACTGTGCCCACCGGGGCCACAATCACTGTCTGACCGGCGGCCACATTGGGTGCGCCGCACACAATCTGGACAGGCCCTTCAGGAAGACCAATGTCCGTAGTGGTTATATGAAGATGGTCACTGTCAGGATGTTCAGTGCAGGTAAGAACCTTACCCACCACAAGGCCGGCAAGGCCTCCGCGCACTGACTCAACTTTTTCTATACCACCGGTTTCCAGACCTATGGAAGTTAAGGCTGCTGAGAGCTCCTCTGGTGTAAGATCAAACTCAAGATATTCCTTGAGCCATTTATAGGATATGTTCATGAGTTGCGGATTTGTTTCAACTCGCAAAGTTAACATTTTTTCTCAAAATATCCATACACTTTTCAAAAAAAGCCCCGTCCCGCAGGTAAACCCGCCCTATGGGTAGCTCATTAGCGTTAACACATATTATGGAACAAACTTTGGGCCTTATAACGCTCAAGGTCCTGGCGGCTCACGCAGTCAGGACCTTGACGTTTTTCCTTTGACGTGAAACGCGTTATAAAAAACACACTGAGTTTCACCCAAAAGTTGAGTTAGAAACCGACTTTTGGGTAAAACTCATTTGGTCGTATTGGTTAAAAGTTGTACCTTTGTAAAAAATTATAATCGTTATGACAGAAAAACTTGTTGCCCGACATAAAGAATGCAAACAACTCCAAAGGTGCCTACAATCAGACAAATCGGAATTCATAATCGTATATGGACGTCGAAGAATCGGCAAGACATTCCTTATTGAACAGTTTTTCAATAAGACATACGACTTCAAATTCGTGGGTGGGCACAATCTTTCAAGTAAAAAGCAACTGTCTAATTTTGCAAAAGCCTTGACCAAATATTCAAAATTCAATGTGAAAGGATTAAACACCTGGAGTGATGCATTTGATGCTCTTGAGGAGTACCTTGAATCTCTTCCGGCTGACAGAAAGAAGATCGTATTCTTTGATGAAATGCCATGGATTGATACACAACGATCCGATTTCGTCAGTTCACTGGAATATTTTTGGAACAGCTGGGCTGCAAGTCAAGAGGATATAGTATTCATTGCAACCGGATCTTCCACATCTTGGATGGTTGACAATCTTATTGAAAATCAAGGCGGCCTGCACAACCGCATAACCGAGAGTATATACCTTCGCCCATTTACTTTGGGAGAAACAGAAGAGTATCTTTCCAAGCGCCATTTTCCCAAAGACCGCTACCAGACGTTGCAATTCTATATGCTTACCGGCGGCGTTCCGTATTATTTAAGCCTTATGGAACCCCGAGAAAGCGTAGCCCAAAATATTGACCGACTCTGCTTTGATCCTCGTGGCAAACTCCGGATGGAATTTGATAAACTTTATAGTGCCTTGTTTTCCAATGCTCAGACTTACATAAATGTAGTGAAATTACTTGCTGATAATAAATCGGGATTAACTCGTAGTGAAATTTCCAATAAAACCAATATTTCCGGAAGTGTATTGACGGCGATTCTCAAAAACCTTGAACGAAGTGATTTTATTGCCAAACGCCTTCAATATGGCAACAAGAAAAATGGCAGTGTTTACCGTCTGATTGATTTCTATACATTGTTCTACTATAAATTCATTGAATCCGATGGTGCCAATGACCGTCAGTGGTGGACACACAATCTATCATCACAGTCAATTCTATCATGGATGGGTCTTACCTTTGAATTGATTTGCCTTGAACATCACGAGCAAATCAAAAAGGGTCTTGGCATAAACGGAATGGCAACCTCCGTTTCTACATGGCGATACATCCCCGACAAAAATAATTCATCTTCGGGTGCTCAAGTTGATATGGTCATTGAACGTGCCGATCGTATTATTCATCTTTTTGAGATAAAGTTCAATACACGTAAATTCAATATTACTAAAGAATATGAGAAAAAAGTGCGTGAGAGACTTTGGTTGTTTCAGGAAGTAACCAAAACAACTAAAGCTGTAGTTCAAACCTTTGTAACCACTTACGGGTTATCAAATTCAAACGCATGGAGTATAGTTCACAGTGAGATTACGATGGATGATTTATTTACCTAATCACTCCGGAATGGTGTTTTCACAGCCCCTTATAACGCTCAAGGTCCTGGCGGCTCACGCAGTCAGGACCTTGACGTTTTTCCTTTCGGAATAAACTTTAATAAACCAATCAATCTATCATTAACAATCAATCACAATCAATTTCTTTTTTCAGTTATGAGGAAGGTTTGTTTTCCTTTGACGATTCAAAATTACAACCCTTTTCCCACCTGTCAATATTTTTCGCCAATTATTTTTTCAAAAACTTGAAAATAAATTTTCACACCCTCATAACACATTGTAAAACACCACATTACACCCGTCAAAATAATGTTACAAACATTTCACAAATCCCATTTGTAACAATTTTGTAACCAAAAGGTGCCTTCAAGTTTTATATACATAAATAAATTTCTTATCTTTGTGAGGTTAAATTTTAATTTGAAAAAGTTATGAAAGGGAAATCTTTTTTGCTCTCAACGGTTATTCTGTCAGCGGCTGTTGTCATTCTTGGTCTGTGCATCCGCTCCGGTCTTAATGGTTTCAGCCGCCAGGACCGGGTGGTTGAAGTGCGCGGGCTGTGTGAGAGGGAAGTGATGGCCAATAAGGTCACCTGGCCCATTGCTTTCCAGCAGGTTAGCAATAGCCTGCCTGAGCTGTATACTCAGTTAGAGACTACCACCAACAAGGTGCTGGACTTTCTGCACTCAAACGGCATTACAGATGAAGAAATTTCCCTCGGCACCCCGGATGTATATGACCAGCTGGCTCAGAGATATGGTTCTGACCAGAACTCACGCTTCAGATACCAGGCCCAGACAACTATTGTGGTGACTTCATCACAGGTAGAAAAAGTACGCGGACTCATTGAACGGCAGATGGACCTGCTGCGCGAGGGCGTGGCCATCAAGGGCGCTGATTACAACTCCCGTGTCACATATGAATTCACTGACCTGAATGAGATTAAGCCGGAAATGATAGCAGATGCCACAGCCTCCGCCCGCCAGGCCGCGGACCGCTTCGGAGCAGATTCAGGAAGTCACATAGGGAAAATCAAGAAAGCGTCCCAGGGTCAGTTCAGTATCAGTGACCGCGACCAGTACACGCCCTATATCAAGAACATCCGCGTGGTGACATATATAACATATTATCTTGAAGATTAAAGGTGAATGTTTCTCCTGAGGTTCTTATACGGGAGCTGACGGCACGCCTGCCGTACACTCCCAACGAGCAGCAGACCGCCGTGGCAGCCGCCATGGCCCGGTTTGTCTGTGATCCCAGGCCGGATGGAGTTTTTATACTGAACGGGTACGCCGGAACAGGAAAAACCTCCATGACAGGTGCGCTGGTGAGAACCTACGAGGCCTTGGGAGGTAAGACCATGCTGCTGGCCCCCACAGGCAGGGCTGCCAAGGTTTTCAGTGCCAACTCAGGCGGAAGAACTGCCTGGACCATACACAGAAAGATATACCGCCACAGCCTGGACGGAGACTTCTCAAATCCCATGCCGGCAGAGAACAAGGAGAAAAACACCCTCTTTGTGGTGGATGAGGCATCAATGATCGGGATGGCAGATGAGAACGGTGTGAGCCTTCTCCATGACCTGGTGCAGTACGTGTACGCCGGGGAGGGATGCCGCATGATCCTGATGGGAGATACAGCTCAGCTCCCGCCGGTGGGCGCTCTTCTGAGTCCTGCCATGAATCCGGAGCGGCTGCGGGAACTGGGACTCAGAGTTACCTCTGCCACAATGACCCAGACGGCCCGCCAGGCCGCTGACTCCGGAATTCTCTTCAACGCCACACGGCTGCGGCGTATCATGGCCGCGTGCAAGGCACGTAAGAGCGAGGAAGCCATGCCGGTTCCCCTGCTCAGACCAACACCGGATGTGAAAATTGTTGGCGGTGAAGACCTGCCGGAACTCCTTGACTCCCTTTACCGCCGGGACGGCCTGGAAAATACCATACTCATCACCCGCAGCAACCGCAAGGCCGCAGATTACAATGCAGCAATCCGGGCCCAGGTCCTTTACCGCGAGGAAGAAATTTCACCGGCCGACATGCTCATTGTGGCACGCAATCATTATTTCAGGAACAAGACCACGGCAGGAGTGGAATTCATTGCCAACGGAGATATTATCAGCGTTGAGCGCGTCAGTTCATCCGAGCTCCGGTACGGCCTGCTCTTTGCAGACGCCACTGTGTGCCTCCCGGAGGGCAAACCGTTTGAAATAAAGCTCCTGCTCAACACATTGACCTCAAATGAGGCATCCCTCTCCCGGGCGGACTGGGAGAAACTATACCAGGGAATAATGAATGACAGCGAGAGGTACGGCAACATGACAGTGGCCGAGCGGGCGCGCGCACTGCGCACAGATCCGTACTGGAACGCACTGCAGGTCAAATTTGCATATGCAGTCACATGCCATAAAGCCCAGGGCGGACAGTGGGAAAATGTACTTGTAGACCTGAGCTACATCCCTCCGGAGGCATTGGGGACTGAGCTGTATCGCTGGCTGTACACAGCCGTTACGCGTGCGCGCTCAAACCTGTACCTGATTTCGCCTCCTGACGCCATAATAGAGGGCGCCGGCGCCCCGGAAGAATAAGCCGTAAGAGTCTTTTTTACAGATAATATGTCAGGGAAAGACTCAGGCGGTTCTGACGGTAAGAGAGGTGTTGGTGCTTAAGGATATTGTTCATGCCCACAGTGCCTTCAAGGCCAATCATGATGCGGTCAACCTGACATCCCGCGCCGATAACCCAACCGGCTTCAAAGCGCCGCTGGGAATCCCACAGATTGAAATCCCCGGCATTGTGGATGGCCTGTTCATTAAGACGCACCTTGCCGGCGGCGCTCACACGCAGCTGCGGACCCGTATACACATTCATGGACATGCGCTCACCTGCAGGAATGCTGTAACCTGCCAGAACGGGAACCTGAAATCCGAACTTATACAATGATGGATTGAACTGCTCCGAAGTACCGTCAGAGGAAGTGATGGTCAGATCATCATATTTATATGACTGGTAGAAAACTGACAGACCCGGTTCAAGGAAGAAACCGCTCCCCAGAGAAACATTACACACTGTGCCGGCAGTGACATCCGTACCGGTGGTGAACATGCGGGTTGAATTACCGTTACCACGCCAGTAACCGGGCAACTCAATACCTATTGATGCCTTCAGGCCCCATACCGGGCCGTTATTCTGCGCTGAAAGGCCTAATGCTCCTAAGAGGGCCAGTAATACCACTGTGAAAAGTTTGCGGTTCATAGGAAAAAAGTTTGGACTATACCCAAATAACGCGCATGCGCAGTGGATATTGCCTCCACTGCGCATGAAAGTACTCCCGAGGGGAATCGAACCCCTATTTAAGGTTTAGGAAACCCTCGTTCTATCCATTGAACTACAGGAGCCTGTAAGGACGAGCCTCCGCCCCCATTGTAGGGACGTGCCTTCGGCACGTTGCATCGCAATCCGCGCAGGCTATCTCCGGCGTCGCCTGATAAAAAAGAATGAGAAACGAAATCCGAAGATTAGCATTTCTCATTCTCCTCTCTCC
>CAZNBD010000076.1:0-7775 GCA_964571405.1 uncultured Bacteroides sp.
CTGACCGGCATAGGTCTTGTCGTTAACGCCGCAAACGAACATGGGGGTGTCGTCCTTGGAGGGAGCGGACATAACAACGTATTTAGCGCCGGCTTCGATGTGGGCCTGTGCTTTTTCTTTTGTGAGGAAAAGGCCTGTGGATTCTACTACGTATTCTGCGCCTACTTCACCCCATGCGATTTCTGCGGGGTTCTTGCAGGCTGTTACGCGGATGTGCTTGCCGTTTACAATGAGTTCGCTCTTTTCAAGATCGTAATCTACTGTGCCCTCAAACTTGCCGTGCATGGTGTCATACTTCAGCATGTATGCCATGTAATCTACGGGAAGAAGGTCATTGATGGCTACTACCTCAATGTCATTACGCTTGGTGGAAGCACGGAATACGAAACGTCCGATACGTCCGAAACCATTAATACCTATTTTTGTCATAACTTATGTATTTGGGGTTAATTATGTTTTTATGTTCGGAAGATATAACGCTGATTGATACCTATTTGTGGCGCAGGAATTGTTATAGCTTTTTAAATCGCCACAAAATTACTAAAAAATAATCAATTAACGGCGTTATTTAATGCTTTTTTAAGTAAAAATATTGTGGAAATAGAGCATGAGTTATTTTTGACATTGTGAACACTGCTCCAAGGATGAGAACTATCAGGGCAGAGCACGGTACTTCTATTACGGCAGAGAGAAAAAGACCTGCAACTGACGCTGCTACGCATATTATGGCTGAGGCCGTCATGATGGAGCCGAAACGCCGGAACCATGGCTCGGCCGCCATCATGGGAAGGGATAGTACGGACATCAGCAGCATGATACCAACCAACCGGATGGTCAGCACTATTCCGATGGCTATGAATACAGACATGATGTAAGAGATAAACCGCACCGGCAGACCGGATACGTAAGCAAAGTCCGGATCAAATGCCACCGCCACTATTTTGCGGTAAAACAATGCAAAGAATCCGCATAAGGCTGCAGTGTAAGTTGCCGCCAATACAAGGTCCGATGTCCCCACCGTGAGAATGTTGCCGAACAGAAAGCTGTTAAGCTCAGGTACATAACCCGGTGTGAGAAATACAAACAGCACACCCAGAGCCATTCCCATGGACCAGATGACAGCAACGGCAGAATCCTCCCTCACGTTCATGCGCCGGGACAGCCATTCAACCGCCCCTCCGGACAAGACGGCGAAAATCCCGGCCGTGAACAATGGACTCAGTCCCAGAAAATACCCCAGTCCAAGGCCGCCGAAACAGGCATGGGTGATTCCGCCCGCAATGGAGACCAGCCGCCGGGTGATGATATAAGTGCCCAGTACCCCTGAACTTATGCCAATAACGGCCAGCGCAATCAGGGCGTTCACAAAGAAAGGATAGTTCAGATACTCAAGCATGGGAAATGGAAGGTGTGTTACGTGCTGCGCGGGCTTCGGAAACTATCATGATCAGTTCCTCCCTCACCGCCGCCGGTAATTCTATATGACGGAGCTGCAGGGAGCGGGCCCACCCTGCTATATCATCCGGCATCATGGTCAGGAGGATATCGCGGAATTCCTCCACTTCCTCATCTGTGTAAAGGGATGGATCCTTCAGCGCGTGCCGGTCCAGCTCCTCGTCATCATAATATACAATGTCCGCGCTCACTGCCGCCAGGAGGGAATCGCGCTCGCATGTAATGTGCATGCCGCAGCATTCTTCCTCAGTCTCATCCGGCTGAGGGTCCCCCGCCGGAGAATCCGGGTTGAGGTTTTCCTTGCGCAGCTGGTAACGGTGCAGCAGATAAAGCGGCAGTCCCACAGCCACCAGTGCCATTAATAATATGAAAGCTACTTTCACTCTTCCTGGAGGTTAAAAGGTTCTGAAGGATCAAGAAGGGTAAAGCCTGCATTGCGCAGATCATCCCAGAATCCCGGGTAAGATTTATCCACGCATTCAGCCCCCGTGATGACTATGCCCGGCACAAAAATGGAAACTGCGGCAAGTGCCATGGCCATCCGGTGGTCATTATGACTGCTGAAAACAGGAAGCTCCATAATTGGCCGTCTGTGGCCGTCCCAGCTCAGGGTATTATCGTAATTTTCAATGGTCAGGGGTATGCCCAGTTTCTCCATTTCATCACGCAGGGCTGCCAGACGGTCGGATTCCTTGTGGCGTAACGCACCCACTCCATCCAGAGAAAACGGAACCCCGGTCAGCACTGCTGTTACAAGTAATGGTGGAACAAGGTCAGGGCAACCGCTCAGGTCGGCGTCAAGGCGGCTGAATATTTCCGGCATGGCTGAAAGCTCGGCTCCATCCTCTGTCCATTCCGTATTCACGCCCAACCGGTTGAAGAGCGCTTCCGCAGCACTGTCAGGCTGAGCTGATTTTGAAGTGAGATTGCTCAGGGTTGCCCACCCGGCGCTGACTGCCGTAATTTCATACCAGAAAGCTGCTGCGCTCCAGTCCCCCTCAGGTGCGGAGACTTTATCAGAGTACTTCCCTCCGGTAACCTTGACACACAGAGGGTCTGCCTCAACGTTCACACCCCGCGCGTTCATCATCCTGGCCGTCAGGGATATATAAGGAGGAAGCTCTGAGCGTCCGGAAAGTTCAAGTGTCAGGGCCCCGCTCAGCAGAGGTGCCAGAAGCATCAGGGCAGAGCAGTACTGTGTGCTTTCGTTGACAGGTATCTGGACTGTACCTCCGCTCAGTCTGGTGCCGCGTATATGCAGTGGAGGATAGCCCTGGCGGACGGTGTACTCAATATCGGCACCCAAACTGCGCAGTGCGTCCACCAGCGGACCAACCGGACGGGCACGCAGGCTGTCGTTACCGGTTATTCTGCAGTCTGTGCCCTCTGTGGCCGCCACAAGGGCGCAGAGAAAACGCAGGGCAGTCCCGGACCCATGGACATCAATCTCATTGACATCCAGACCAGTGGTCAGTATGCGGTGAAGCACATCTATATCATCTCCGGTATTGGAGGGGTCTGCCAGGGGGCTGCCGGAAATAAAGTCCATCACCAGCTCCCGCGCCATCTGACTCTTGCTGTAGGGCAGTGTGACGGTGGTCTCTATAATCTCTTCTGGAGGGAGTATTCTGTAATCCATCTTATTTAATATATGAGTATCAGGAAATGGATATTACGGCTTTATACAGGTTGTCAAGGGCATGGGTCAGTACTGAGCGGGGAGTGGCAACATTCAGCCGTACAAATCCTGCCCCCTGGGTGCCGAAGGATGTCCCGTCATTCAGTGCAATATGAGCTTTGTCAAGCAGAAGATTCATTATCTGCTCCTGACAGCAGTGGAGCCCACGCAGATCAAGCCACAGAAGGAATGATGCATCCGGATGAGATACCTTCAGCATCGGAAGACGGCTGCTGATAAACTCCTCCACATACCTTATATTATCTTCAATGTATGAAATCATCTGGTCAAGCCATTTCTCGCCGTTACGGTATGCCGCTTCCGCACCGATGGTGGCCGTCAGGGCCGGGCCGTTGAAATCATTCGCTTCCAGCCATGCGTAGAATGGCTCCCTTATCTCGGGATTGAACACGGCCATCCATGAACTTACCAGACCCGGTATATTGAATGTCTTGGACGGTGCTCCGAGCATGATACCGATGGCCTCCGCATCCTCTCCGGCGGAAAGGAATGGAATGTGCCGCCGTTTCTCCAGCATCAGGTCGCCGTGGATTTCATCGCTGACAACAAGCATGCCGGCCTTGCGGCAGATTGATGCAAGTCGTTTCAGCGTTGCCATCTCCCACTGTATCCCAATCGGGTTGTGAGGATTGCACAGGATAAGCATGCGCGGTTTCTCCCGGGTAACAATCTCCTCCAGACTGTCAAGATCCATGCTGTAAGACCCGTCAGGATGAGGAATCAGTGGATTCTCAATCACTCGCCGGCCGTTCCCCTGTATCACATTTCTGAAAGGCGGGTAGATGGGAGGCTGAATAACAATACCGTCTCCCTTTTCAGTAAAGAAATTGACTGCGTACGCAATTCCTTTCACCACACCAGGAATAAACGTGAGACTTTTGCGGTCAATGCTGAAACCGTGCCTCTTCCTGTTCCATTCAATGATGGAGTTCCAGTAAGATTCAGAAGCTTCTGAGTATCCTAACACCGGATGGCGCAGTCGCCGCGCAATAGCTTCCGTAATTTCCGGACAGACGGCAAAGTCCATATCAGCTATCCACAGAGGAGTAACATCGTGCCGCCCGAATATACGGTCAAGACGGTCAATCTTGACAGCGTCAGTTCTGCTCCGGTCTATTACTGTATCAAAATTATATATTGGCATGGGTCAGGTATAGATTTTCACATTTCAAACTGTACTGCAAAGGTATCAATTATTTCTGAATAATCAGAAATTCTATTATCTTTGTGCCGCATTATACTTATTCTTTTATGTTTTACCAATATATTGTTGACATCTTCCGTGAAAACACCGTCATTCCCATCTTCCTTACCATCGGACTGGGTTTCTGGCTGGGAGGATTGAAATTCAAATCTTTTACCCTCGGCCCCGTTACGGCCACTCTCATTGTGGGTGTGTTGATCGGACAGATGGATATCCCGGTTTCGGATACCCTGAAAAATGTATCCTTCATGATGTTTCTTTTTGCCATCGGATACTCTGTGGGGCCGCAGTTTTTCAGGTCTCTTAAAGGGGACGGCCTCAAGCAGATAGGGTTTGCATGCGTTGAGGTAGTGCTCTGTATAGCCACTGTGGTGATTGTCAGCATCATAATGGGATATGACAAGGGGCAGGCTGTCGGACTCTTCTCCGGCTCGCAGGCTTTTTCCGCTGTAATCGGTGTCGGCTCAAGCACCATCAGGTCCCTGGGACTCCCGCAGCAGCAGACAGACGCGCTGCTGGATATTATTCCCGCTTGTTATGCAGTGTGTTATGTCTTCGGTACAATTGGATCCGCATGGGTTATTGCCAATCTCGGCCCTAAATTGATTGGTGGATTGAGTAAAGTCAGAAAGCAGACTGCCCAACTTGAAGCTGAGATGGATAATGGTGACATTGTGGCTCGGCCGGGAACTTTTGTTGCAAACCGCCCCATATCGTTCAGGGCATACAGAGCTGAGTCTGAATATTTCAATCATCCGCGCACTGTCTCTGAAATTGAACGTCACATTGAAAAACAGGGCCTCAGACATTTTATCGAGCGCCTGAGGCTCCGCGGTGAAATTGAAGATCCGCAGCCCAACCTGAAAGTCCGCAAGGGTGACATAATTGTCATCAGTGGACGCAGGGAAACCGTCATTGACAACGCCGGATGGATTGGGTCTGAGGTAACTGACCATGAACTGCTGAACTTCACCGCTGAGAATGTGCCCGTGACTGTATCAAAATCCGGAGCGGCAGGTATGACCTTGGGGGAACTCCGCACAATGGACTATATGAGAGGGGTGATGGTGCGCAAGATAATGCGTGATGAAGTACCCATACCAATGAAAGCCAGAACTCAGCTTGAAAAAGGTGATGTTCTCACTCTGGTTGGATTACCCCAGGATGTCGCCTTGGCAGAGGCAGAGATCGGATTCTCAGACCGCCCCACTGAGGCCACTGATGTGGTATTCATAGGCCTCGGCATCGCCATCGGCTGCTTTATCGGTGCATTGACCGTCTTTTATGACGGAATACCGGTTTCACTCAGTACAAGCGGCGGAGCCATCCTTTCGGGCCTCTTCCTCGGATGGCTGCGTAACAAGCGCCCCACATTCGGTCGCATTCCCCGCCCAGTAGTATGGTTTATGAATAATGTCGGACTCAACCTCTTCATCGCAGTTGTCGGACTCGGCGCCGGCCCAACATTCTTTACAAGCCTCAGATCAGTCGGCCTGGAGTTCTTCCTGGTAGGCATAATATGTACTTCCGTACCACTCATCCTTTCCATCCTGATTGCCTCCAGGATATTCAGGTTCAATCCGGCCATTGCCCTGGGGTGCGTCGCCGGTAGCCGAAATGCAGTGGCAGCCCTCGGTGCCATTCAGGATAACCTGGAAAGTACATTGCCCGCCATGAGTTACACTGTCACTTACGCTGTTGGCAGCGTACTGCTCATCATTGCAGGAATGGTTATCCCACTGATTGTATGACAACAAAAGGATATTAAAAAGAAAAACAATGAAAAAAGGGATTCTCACACTCTCTTTCGGAACATTTGCACTCGGGATGACAGAGTATGTCATGATGAGCATACTTCCGGACCTCGCATCCTCTTTCGGAACAACAGTCTCCGGCGCCGGACATCTCATTTCATCTTATGCCATCGGAGTATGCGTAGGCGCACCATTATGCGCCATTTTCCTCCGCAACTGGGACCTCAGGAAAATCCTCATAGTACTCACGTGCATCCTCGCCTTAGGAAACATAATGTTTGCATTCAGTAAAACCCTTGAGATAGGACTCGCAAGCCGTTTTATTTCAGGATTACCACATGGAGCATTTTTCGGAACCGGAGCCATCGTTGCCAGCAGACTCATGCCGGACAAACAGACCACAGCAGTCTCACTCATGACCCTCGGAATGACCACGGCAAACCTGCTCGGAATACCCCTCGGAAGTTTTATCGCCAATACACTGAACTGGCGCTGGGTATTTATGTTTAATGCATCATGGGCATTTGTCACCATGCTCATGTTCATTTTCATAGTCAGAAGCGTAGGCAGCCTGCCTCATTCAAATATAGCGGGAGAATTCAAATTCCTCAAACATCCCGCACCATGGATACTGATACTCTTCACCATACTGTGCCAGGGCGGATGCTTCTCAATGTATTCATACGTCACACCCATAATGGGAAAATCCGGACTCGCACTCAAATACATACCCGTACTCATGATCCTCGTAGGAGCCGCAATGAGCATAGGAAATTATGTAGCCGGAGTACTTTCAGACAAATATACACCCGGAAAAATAGCCCTCGCAGTATCAGTGATAATGACCGCAGCCCTCATATCAATATACTTTGAATCAGCAAGCATGATACTCACAGCAGCATCCGTAATGATGGCCACAGCATGCCTCTTTGCCATGTCATCACCAATGCAGTTACTCCTGCTCAAGTACTCTCCCGGAGGAGAACTCATGGGAGGAGCCGCAGTCCAGATAGCATTCAACCTCGGAAATGCAATTGGCGCAACAATCGGAGGCATCGCACTCACACGCACAGGATTCCCCCCAGCAGCATCACTGTATGGATCAATCCTTGCAGCAGCATCCATAATCATCATGATAGTCTTTATAAGCAGAAACAAGCCCGACAAAAAATAAACAGAACCCATAAAAACGCTCAAGGTCCTGACGGCTCACGCAGTCAGGACCTTGACGTTTTTCAGAAGAAAAACCTTTAATAAACCAATCAATCTATCATTAACAATCAATCACAATCAATATCTTTTTCAGTTATGAGGAAGGTTTGTTTTCCTTTGACGATTCAAAATTACAACCCATTTTCCACACGTCAATATATTTCACCAATTATTTTCCCAAAAATAGAAAAATAAATTCCCACCCCCTCATAACACATTACTCCACAACACATTACCTCCACCAAAATAATGTTACAAACATTTCACAACTCCCATCTGTAACAATTTTGTAACCAAAATACCACCCCCTCCCCCCGCAGACGCCAGCGCATCCTGGAGGGATGCCACATGGGAATCCCGGTACACGGAAGCGCAGCGGACGTGTGCCGGGGGAGAGCCCCCAAAAAGAAACCAGCGCCCCGGAGGGCGCGCCACAACCCTCGCGTACCTG
>CAZNBD010000077.1:0-3099 GCA_964571405.1 uncultured Bacteroides sp.
TCGGTAACCGCGACGGTCTCGTTCTTGACGAACCCGCCAACTTCCGCACCAAGGAAGTTTCAAAACTCTCTACCCTGGAGAGCATCCTCGTTCCCGAAGATCAGCCCGACCTCTACACCGACTACTACCACAAAGTCCGCATCAACTACTATCCTCCCCGCAATGACAACAAGGAAGGATGGGATAACATTGACATCTTCGGCTGGATGGGATACCCCATGCAGATCAAGATCAACTTCCTGTGCCGTGACTCAATTCTGGCTGCTCCCCTCTGCCTTGACCTGGTTCTGCTCAGTGACGTTGCCGCTCGTGCCGGACGTTATGGCATACAGCGCTTCCTCAGCTTCTTCCTCAAGAGCCCCATGCATGATTACACCAAGAACGAAGTGCCTGTCAACCACCTCTTCCAGCAGTACGTTATGCTCAAGAACGCTCTCCGTGAAATGGGAGGTTACAAAGCTGACGAAACAATTGACTGATTACTCTTTCATCTTTAATATAAAAAAGCCGTGTCAAGTACACGGCTTTTTTTATTTTCCTCATCAAAAAAATTTTGTGATATGGGGGAATTGCTGTATTTTTGCGTGATAAACCTCATTAAAATATATGGAACCTCAATATAATCTCACTCCGGAACAGGAAGACAAGATGATTGAAGACGCTTTTCAGGATCTGATGGCGGGGTATCTTGCCAGCAATCACAGAAAAAAAGTCGAGATTATAGAACGGGCATTCCAGTTCGCACGCCAGGCGCATCAGGGAATACGCCGCCGCTCAGGTGAACCATATATCATGCACCCCATCGCTGTGGCCAAAATCGCTTCTCAGGAAATTGGCCTCGGCTCAACAAGCATCTGCGCAGCTCTCCTCCATGATGTGGTGGAAGATACGGATTACACCGTTGAGGACATTGAACAGCACTTCGGGCCCAAGATTGCCCAGCTTGTGGAGGGCCTTACCAAAATTTCCGGCGGTATTTTCGGAGACAAGGCTTCCGCTCAGGCGGAGAATTTCCGCAAGCTCCTGCTGACCATGAGCGAGGATATACGCGTGGTACTCATCAAGATGGCTGACCGCCTCCACAATATGCGCACCCTCGGCTCAATGGCTCCTAACAAGCGCTTCAAGATTGCCGGCGAAACATTATACATATATGCCCCCCTGGCCCACCGCCTCGGGCTCTTTGCCATCAAGACTGAACTTGAAGACCTCAGTTTCAAGCATGAGCACCCGGAGGAATATGAACGCATCGCCCGCAAAATTGAGGAAACACAGCAGAAACGCGCCTCTGTTTACGAGCACTTTGCAGAACCCATCAGGGAAAAGCTCAATGCAATGGGGCTCAAGTATGAAGCAACTTCTCGCCTCAAGTCCGTTTACTCCATCCATAACAAGATGGTCTCCAAGAACCTACCCTTTGAGGAGATATATGACCTGTACGCCATGCGCATCATCTTTGACTGCGATGACCAGTCTCAGGAAAAAACAATTGCATGGAGCATATATTCAGCCATCACGGACCTGTACCGCCTCCATCCGGAACGTACCCGCGACTGGCTTTCCACCCCCAAAGCCAATGGTTACCAAGCCCTTCACCTCACCGTAATGGGTCCCGGCGGCACTTGGGTGGAAGTGCAGATACGCTCCCGCAGAATGGATGAGATTGCGGAGAAAGGTTTTGCTGCTCACTGGAAATATAAAATTGGCGAGGGCGAGGAAGAAAGCGAGCTCAACGCATGGCTCAAGACCATCAAGGACATACTTGACAATCCGGAGCCAAGCGCCATTGACTTCCTCAGCACCCTGAAACTCAACCTCTTTGCGTCTGAAATAGTGGTATTCACCCCCGCCGGTGAGCTCCAGACCCTGCCCTCCGGCGCCTCTGTGCTTGACCTGGCTTTTGCCTTGCACAGTGAGCTGGGTATGCATTGCATTGCCGCAAAGGTCAACCACAAACTCGTACCCATTCACCACGTTCTCCAGAGCGGTGACCAGGTGGAAATTCTCACTTCCAAAACCCAGGTTCCACTCCCGGAATGGGAAAAATACCTTGTCACAGCCAAGGGCCGCACACGCCTGCGCAAGGCTCTCCGTGCTGTCAGACAGCCCCTTGTAAACAAAGGCTCTCAGATACTCACTGACTGGCTGAAGGACAATAACCTGCCGGACTCAAACCTGGTGCTCACCAAAATCCAGGGCCTCTTCCACGTCCCAAACAGGGAGGAACTCTGTTACCAGCTCGGCGCCGAGGAAATTGCCTTGGGAGATTACGTTTCATCCGCCATTCACCGCAGTCTGGCCAACACAAAACCCACCCGCAGCCGCAGCTTCCTCAAGAAAATTTGGCCTCTGGGCTGGAAAGATGATGACAAGAATGATGAGGACAACCTGCCTGAGGCAGCGCCCGTCACCACTCCCCCGGTCCCCAAAATCAACACCAAGGAAATATACCCCCTCCGTGTAGGACCCGACGGCGCAAACTTCAAGATGCCCGGATGCTGCAACCCCATCCCCGGGGATGATGTGATGGGCTTCATAAATGATGACGGTCAGGTGGAAATCCATTCCCTTGACTGCCCACAGGCACAGGTGCTCAAGGCCGGATACGGACCCCGGATCATTGCTGCACAGTGGGAAAGTGCTGATGACCGTTTCCTGGCCCACATCCGCATGGAAGGTATTGACCGCCTCGGCATCCTCCAGGAACTCACCCGGATGATTACAAGCCACCTGGGCATAGACATCCGGAAAATGGACATTGAAGCAAGCGGTGCAGTCTTCCACTGTGACCTCTGGGTCAAGGTTTCTGATGCGGATGTTGTACGTGACCTCTGTGAGCACGCCATGTCCATCCAGGGTGTGCAGTCTGCCGCAAGAGTAAATTGATATTGACATGAAAAGAAACAATCTTTCCCTCATATACAGAATACTGATTGCCGTGGCGGCCACTGCAATCATCGTCTGGTTTTATCCCCATCCTGAGAGCAACCGCCTCATCTACCAGCAGGGACGCCCATGGAACTACGCCAAACTCATTGCGCCTTTTGACATCCCCGTCCATGCGGATTCCGCCACAATCCTTGCCGCCAGAGACACCCT
>CAZNBD010000077.1:3199-7698 GCA_964571405.1 uncultured Bacteroides sp.
GCCCGTAACGCATACCTGTACCTGGATTCAATCATCACGGACCCGGACCTGCACCGTTACTTTGCCCACGCCGGTCTCCAGAACCTCCTCGTTCCCAACTATACCCGCAACGAGGCCGAGTGCCGGCGCAATTATGAATATGATTACCTCACCCTGACTGCCGACCGCGGCATCATCCTCCAGGGACAGACCATCATTGACAAGGGCGCAATTATCAGCAGCCAGGACTTTACAAACCTCCACACTTACGAAGAACTCCTGGCCTCCAGAAACGCCTCACGCACCAAATCAAACCTGCTCATGCTCCTGGGGCAGATTCTGTTTGTGGCACTGCTGATGAGCTCCCCCCTCCTTTACCTCCACATATTCAAGCCGGAAGTATATGACAATCTCCGCGCCCTCCTGTTCATATACCTGCTTCTGACCTTATGCTTCCTTCTGGCTGTAGGGCTCAATTACTTTGTAAATCACGGAATTTACATCACCCCGCTGATGATTGTACCCATCCTGGTGATGGTATTTTTTGACGGACGCACCGCAATGTTTGTCCTGGCGGTGGAAACCCTTGTCTGCGCCGGTGTCACTGCCTTTGCGCTGGAATTCATATTCCTGCAGTTCTGTGCCGGTTGTGCTGCCATATACTCCATGGGTCAGCTCAGCCGCCGCTCACAGCTGTTGCGCTCATCAGCTCTGGTGGGTATTGCGTATCTGGTTTCTTATGTATCACTGGAACTGCTGATGAACGGTTCACTGGAAGGCCTTTCACGCAAAATGTTCATTTACCTGATTGTCAACGCCGCGCTGACTTCCATGGCTTATGTACTGCTCTTTGTGGCAGAACGCACTTTCGGCTTCATATCCCTGGTGACCCTGGTTGAACTGGCTGACATCAATAATCCTCTGCTGATGCGCCTGAGCAATGAATGTCCCGGTACATTTCAGCACGCAATTGCCGTGAGCAACCTCGCCGCCGACGCCGCCGCCCAGCTGGATGCCAACGTGCAGCTGGTCCGCGCTGCCGCTCTTTACCATGACATCGGTAAAATCTCAAATCCCGCTTTCTTCACTGAAAACCAGCACGGAGTCAATCCCCATGATGCCCTCACGCCGGAGCGCTCAGCTTCAATAATCATTTCACATGTCACTGAGGGTGAGAAGCTTGCAGACAAAGCCGGCCTCCCCGGTGTGGTATCCCGCTTCATCCGTGAGCACCACGGCAAAGGTCTTGCCAAATATTTCTATTATCAGGCCTGCAAGGCAAACGGAGACACCCCCACTGACCCCGCCCCATTCACGTATCCCGGCCCCAACCCTCAAACGCGTGAAAGCTCCATCCTGATGATGGCTGACTGCGTGGAAGCTGCTTCAAGGTCCATGCAGGAACACTCCCGTGAGGCAATCGCTGCCCTGGTAAATAAAATAATTGACTCACAGCTCGCTGAGGGCCTCCACAATGAAAGCACACTTGAGTTCAAGGATGTTAACAAAATCAAGGAAGCCTTCATCAAGCGCCTCATGACAATATACCATTCACGCATTGCATATCCCTCCGCCCCGAAAGCCCAGGCCTGACACCTTATATGAGCCCGGTCTCCGGCAATAATCAGGCATTCTCTGCGTTAATAATGTGTATATGAGCGCTCGCACTGCACACAGATTTGTTATTTTTGCTGTCATGGCATATGTCCTGGCAGCCCTGTGCGCGTGTTCTCCAAACAAAAATACTGCCGCAACACGTAATTATCAGGCCTTTATAACACGGTATAACGTCCATTTCAACGGCCAGGAACACCTCAACGAGACCCTCGCTGACATGGAAAGCCGTTATGAGGATGATTTTACACGCATCCTCCTTGCCCATCCCGTTGAGGCCAAGGCAGATAACGCCCTTCCCCAGCCGTTCGGAAACTTTGACCGCAGCATTGAGAAAGCTCAGAAAGCAATCCAGACCCGCTCCATAAAAAAGAAACCGCAGCGCCGTCCCGGACAGGCAAATAACCCCGCTTACAAGGCTTGGCTCCGCCGTGAGGAGTACAATCCCTTCCTCCACAATTCTTGGCTCATGCTCGGCAAGGGTCAGTATTATAACGGTGACTTCATGGGAGCCGCTTCAACCTTCTTCTATATCTCACGTCATTTCTCATGGCTGCCCGGAACCGTGACGGAGGCCAAAATCATGCAGGCCATGGCATATCTGGCCATGGGATGGAACTTTGAGGCGGAGATGATTCTCACACGCATCACACCTGAAGACCTCACAAACAACAATCTGAAATACCTGTTCAACCTGGCCATGGCGGATTTCTATCTCCGTGCCAATGATTTTGAACAGGCAATTCCTTACCTCATCACCGCACGTGACAAAGCCTCCGGAGCACAGCGCACGCGCCTCAACTTCCTCCTCGGTCAGGCGTATGAACGCCAGGGTATGAATGAACTGGCATACCAGTCATTCCGCCGCGCAGGCAGTTCTCCCTCAGCTTCTTACCGCACCAAGCTCAACGCCCGCATCAAACAGAGCCAGGTTTTCACCGGTTCAGATATTCAGCCGGAAGTGAACGCTCTCCGCAGAATGACGCGTTATGACAGAAACAAGCAGTATCTGGACCAGATATATTTTGCCATCGGCAACCTGTACCTCTCACGCCGGGACACAACCCATGCCATTGAGAATTACATTCTTGCCAATGAAAAATCCACCCGTAACGGCGTGGACAAGGCCATGAACCAGTTGGTGCTCGGCTCCCTGTACTTTGACCGCCGCCAGTATGAGCTCGCACAGCCCTGTTACGCCGAGGCCGTCCCGCTCCTCCCCTCTTCGCACCCCGGCCTGGCTGACATCAGACGCCGCAGTGACGTCCTTGATGAACTGGCCGTGTACTCCACCAACGTAACCCTCCAGGACTCCCTGCTCCGCCTGGCTGCCATGCCAGAGGATCAGAGACTCGCTGTCATCCAGGGGATTATTGATGAACTCAACAGGCGTGAACGTGAGGAGGCTGAAGCAGCCGCCCGTGAGGAATTCATGGCTCAGAACCAGGGTAATCAGCTCAATGACAATAACGCACAGAACTTCACCATCAATACTGATGATTCCTGGTACTTCTATAATACCGCATCAAAAAACGCCGGCCGCACTGAGTTCCAGCGCCGCTGGGGATCAAGACGCCTGGAAGACAACTGGAGACGCAGAAATAAAACCACTTTCTCCGTGAATGATTTCAATGCCTCCACAGAAACCGAGGAAGATTCTGAAAATGGTGAGACCGTTCAGACTGAAGAAGTAGAACTCACTCAGGAACAGACTGACAGCATTGCTCACTCTCAGGACCCGCACTTCCCTGAGTATTACCTGGCTCAGATACCAATGACAGATGAGGACAAGGCCACTTCTCACCAGGTTATTCAGGAGGGTCTGTTCAACATGGGCGTAATCCTCAAGGACAAGCTGGAGGACGTCCCCGCTTCGGCCGCTCAGTTCAACCGCCTCCTCCATGATTATCCTGACAATATTTACCGCCTGGATACTTATTACAACATGTACCTCATGTACATGAGAGAGGGAAACCCCTCACAAGCAGAAATTTACCGCCAGCTCATCCTGGAGCAGTTCCCTGACAGCAGATACGGTCAGGCAATGCTTGACCCCAATTATCTGGAGAACCTCCGCGGGGCTGATGAAAGGGCAGAAGCGCTCTATCAGCAGACATATCAGGATTATATGGACAACCGCAACTCCGCTGTACACCGTGCCCTGGAGCGCATGCAGGCGGAAATGCCCCTGAGCAAGATCATGCCCAAATTCATGTTCCTGGACGCCCTCGCATATGTCACTGAACGTAATCCGGAGCAGTTCAACGCCACCCTCCGCACCCTCCTTGAAAGATACCCGGAAACCGACATCACCCCCCTGGCATCTTCCTGGCTGCGTGGCATGGCCCAGGGCCGTGAACTCATGACTGCCACTGAGAATCACCGCGGTATGCTCTGGGACCTCCGCCTGTCAAACGACTCAACCGCCACCGCTCAGAGTGAGGCTGCATCTTTTGAACTCAATCCTGAATCCCGCCAGTTCCTCGTCTTCACATTTGACACTTCTGAAGTGCCCGGTAATCTCCTGCTCTTTGAAGTGGCCAAGCACAATTTTACTGCGTTCGCAGTCAAGGACTTTGACCTGGAGCTGATGAATTTCGGACGCCTCGGCATATTGGTGGTCAACGGTTTTGAGAACCTCAATGAACTGAGCCTGTACCGCAGCGTAATGGCGGATTCTCCGGACTTCCGACTCATGCCCGGAGTAAGACCCATCGCCATCAGTGAAGCCGACTTCCAGACCCTCCTCACTCAGGGACGCTCATTTGAGGAATACTTCCGTGCCCGCCAGGCGCAGAATTACATTGATGCCCAGGCAGATGTGCTCCAGCCTGAAGAAATTGAAACACTCCAGGAAGCCGAAGAAATTGAGGCCGCAGAACCTCTCAATCCGGACGCCGAACCCG
>CAZNBD010000078.1:0-7532 GCA_964571405.1 uncultured Bacteroides sp.
CTCAGAACTATTCTGAGGCTGTACGCTTGTACCGTCTGTCAGCAGACCAGGGAGAAGCTGGAGCACAGTGTAACCTCGGATACATGTATCAATATGGATATGGTGTACCACAGGATTATTCTGAGGCTGTCCGATGGTTCCGTCTTTCCGCAGACCAGGGATATGCTCAGGGACAGTGTAACCTCGGATATATGTATGAAAATGGTTATGGAGTATCACAGAATTATTCTGAGGCTGTCCGATGGTTTCGTCTGGCTGCAGATCAGGGGAACGCGTATGGAAGACTATGCCTTGGATATATGTATGAAAATGGTTTTGGAGTACCACAGGATTACTCGGAGGCTGTACGTTGGTACCGTTTAGCGGCAGATCAGGGGTATGCAAAAGGACAGCTCAGCCTCGCGTATATGTATTATTATGGTTATGGCGTCCCTCAAGATAACCAAGAGGCAATCAGATTATATCGCCTCGCGGCAGCCCAAGGAAATCAAGATGCTAAAAATAACTTACGAGCTTTAGGCGTTTCAGAGTAAGTCAGACGCAGCGGAGGGTCAGGCAAGTCCGTACCTGGAGAGGGTATAAAAAACATCAGCGGCATGGACACCATGCCGCTGATGTTTTTGGGTTATTGGGTGGGTTTAAAATTCGTCGCTTTTTGTTTCCTGGTGGTCCTTGATTTTTTCTTCAAGGAGTTCGGCCTGCTGTACGCCTACTGCACGCCATACTGCTTCACCGTTCTTGAACATGATGAGTGTGGGGACGCTCTGTACGCGATACTTGGCTGCGAGTTCGGAGTTCTGGTCAATATCAACTTTGATGATATTGGCTTTATCTCCAACGCGTTTTTTTACTTCTTCCAGGATGGGAGCCTGTATCCGGCAGGGTCCGCACCATGTGGCGAAGAAGTCAACAAGCGTGGGCTTGTTTTCCTGTATCATTGCATTGAAATCGTTCATTTTATTTCCTTTCTGTAATGTGTAAGATGTACTTGTTATGTTAGTTATGGTTATGGGGTGCTTGTTTATTCAAGGCCTTCTGTGTAATCCATTGCCATATAGTGCTGGTAAGGATGGTCACAGGCGGGGCACTTTGTGGGAGGCTCTGTACCTACATATTCATAACCGCACACGAGGCATTTCCACTTGATGGGTTTTTCACGTTTCCAGACGGTGCCTTTATTTACCTGGTCAAGGTAATGGAGGAAGCGGCGGCGGTGTTCGTTTTCAACTGTGGCGATTGCGCGGAAGTGAGAAGCGATTTCAGGGAATCCTTCTTCATCAGCAACCTGAGCTGCAGAGGTATAGAGGTCAACGCCCTCGCTTTCTTCCTCAGCGGCGGCAGTGGCAAGGTTTTCAGCAGTTGTGCCGATAACGCCGGCGTCTACGTCCATGGGAACCTGGACTTTGCCGCCCTGGAGCATTTTGAAGAATACTTTGGCGTGATGTAATTCGTTTGCTGCGGTTTCCTGGAAAACACGGGAAATGGGGAAGTAAAGTTCTTTCTCGGCAGCCTGAGCATAAAATGTGTAACGGGAGTAAGCGGTGCTTTCTGCAAGATAAGCCGTTACGAGGTTGCGTTCAGTGCGTGTGCCTTTAATTGTTTTGTCCATAATGATATGTTTTTTATTTTTTGAAGAGTTGATTATTGGGTTGAACCGCTGTACTGTGAGCGTTCAATTTTAGAACAACGGGTGCTTATATAAAGTTCATGAAAATTTTCTGTTATTACATTTTAACGGTCTGTTATATGTTTAATTAAGGCGTTAAGGGTGAAAAATACTTTTTTTTCATTAACTTTGCGCTCAATATGGAAGTTTATCTGACAATAGACTCCGGGAACAGCAGGCTCAAGGGCGCGTTATGGAGTGTGTCCGGACCGGTGTGTGCCACTGCAGCCGTTGAGGGCGGGTGCGTGGATGCGCTGGTTGAGGCTCTGCGTGTTCAATGTCCTGACATGAAGATTGTGGGGGCTCTGTGCTGTCATGTGGGTTCCGGCGCGTCACCTGTTTTTAAGGGAGAGGCTGTGCCGGTGCTTACGGCTGATACTCCCATGCCAATAAAGGCGGCTTACGGCACTCCCGGAACCCTCGGCGGAGACAGGCTTGCCGCAGCTGCGGGTGCCTGGGCACTGCCGGGCGGTGGTCCAGTGATGGTGGCTGACCTTGGTACTGCCGCCACATATGATTATGTTGATGCGTCAGGGGTTTACCACGGGGGTAATATTGCTCCCGGAGTGCGTATGCGGATGACTGCCCTGCATGAGCACACGGCTCAGCTTCCGGAGGTGAGTGTTGACGGCCATACTCCCGTGTGGGGAAATACTACTGCCGAGGCCATCAGGAGCGGTGCGGTGCGCGGCGTTGCAGCCGAACTTGAGTACTACGCCGGGGTTTCCGGCGGAAGGGCTGTGGTTACCGGCGGTGACGCAGAGCGCGTTATTTCCCTCACATCAGATCCCAAGAAATTTTACAATGACCCCCTGCTGGTACTGCGGGGGCTTAAAACTATACTTCAATACAATGAAAATTAAAAGATTGCTTGCCGTTGCAGCTGTTTCAGTGGGCGCTTTAACCATATTTGCCCAGAACGGAACAATGACTCCCTATTCCCGCTATGCATACGGAATGATAGGTGACCATGCCACCGGAGCTCAGCGCGCCATGGGCGGCGTGGGCTATGCCATGCAGTCCGGACGACAGGTAAATATCATGAATCCTGCCAGTTATGCGGCAATTGACTCCCTGACAATGCTTTTTGCCATGGGTATAGACCTGACTTCTATTCACCAGAGTGAGAATACCAAGGACGGAGTTGTGACCAACAATAATTTTGGCGGCGGCCTGGATTATGTGACTATGCAGGTTCCTCTGGGGCGTAATGTTGGCGCGTCAATAGGACTTGTGCCTTACTCATCAGTGGGTTATTCATTCGGCAGCAAGATTGACAATGGTATTGACTCGCGTCAGGGTTCCGGCAGTCTCAATGAATTCTATATTGGTATAGGAGTGCGTCCGTTCAAGGGTTTCTCAGTTGGCGGTAATATCAGTTATCTGTTCGGAACTATTCTCAACGATACTTACGGATATATCTCCACGGGCGGCAGCTCCCTGTTCCAGAACCAGATGTCTGTGAGGGACTTCCATCTGAATTTTGGCGTACAGTACAATCTGCGTCTGAATTCCCGTAACTCTCTGACTGCCGGTCTGACATATTCACCGGAGAAGGGGCTTCTGGGTTCTGCACGCACTGTGGTTGTGGTTCAGGATGGAACGAGCCAGAGTTCCGATGTGATGGACAAGCACAAGCTCAAGGGCAATTATTCTCTGCCTGAAACGTGGGGCGCGGGTCTGAGATACAGTTATGACCGCAGCCTTGACGTAGAGTTTGACTATACTTACCAGCCCTGGTCCAAGGCAAAGTACCGCGGTTATGCGAGCACGCCCAAGACGTTCAATTTTGCGGACCGGAGCAAGTATGCCCTTGGTATCCAGTACCAGCCCAACTGGCGCGGCGGGTATTTCAAGCGCATCATGTATCGCGTGGGTACATATTATACTGAGGATTATCTTGAGATTCTCGCGGCCAACGGCACGTCCAACCGTCTGAAGGAATGGGGAGTGACGGCTGGCTTCGGTTTCCCTGTTCCTCAGTTCAAGACCCTGGTTAACCTGGGCGTGGAGTTCAAGCAGCGCCGCGCTCATCCCAATCCTCTGATCAAGGAAAATTACGTTAATATTACTATCGGAGTCAATTTCAATGAAATGTGGTTCCGACAGAGCAAGATTTATTGATGCGCCGTATCATCCCGGTTATATTTCTGGCATTTGTGTGGGCGTGTTCCGAGGACAACCGCACGCATGTGCCTGACATGACATTAGATACACCCACAATGTCCACCTCAGGAGTGGTAACTTTTATAAGTGACTCCGGGTACACCAAGTACAGGATTGTGGCACCTGAATGGCTCATGTTTGATGACTGTGATGAACCGTACTGGCGCTTCCCGGATGGGCTGTCCCTTGAACAATATAACACGGAGATGGAGCCTGTGGCCAATGTTGACTGTGATTCAGCCGTTTACCTTTACAGGCAGCGTCTGTGGAGGCTTGACGGGGATGTGGTGATGGTCAATGTTGACCGTGACTCTTTTCTGACCCAGCAACTGTTCTGGGACCAGACCCAGAGGAAAATATACTCGGATTCATTTATCCATATTGTGCGCGCAGACCGCATTATAGAGGGCTTCGGCTTTGAAAGTGAGGAGAACATGAGATCTTATATGGTCAATAACCCCACAGCCATCCTGCCGGCCCGGCTCAGAAAGGCGGAGGGCGCGGAAAAGGCGGATTCGGTGAGATCGTCCGCAGATACTTTGACAATACAATGACTGTTTGGATTACTATAACGCTGGTTTCCATGCTCCTGAGCGCCCTGTTCTCGGGGTGCGAGATGGCTTTTGTCACCTCAGACCGGGTGCGTGTGGAGCTTGATGTCAAGAAGGGAGGGCTGATTGCCTCCATAATTAATATATTCTATTCACGGGGTCAGATGTTCATTTCCACCCTGCTGGTGGGGAACAACGTGATGCTTGTGATTTACGGTATGGGCGCGGCTGCGCTGCTGGAGCCTGTGCTGAAGAGTTTTACGCACAGCGAGTTTCTGATTCTTCTCATTCAGACACTCGTTTCCACCGGTGTTATTCTGATAGGCGGGGAGTTTGTGCCTAAAACCATTTTTGGAATTAATCCGAACAGCTCCCTGAGAATTTTTGCTCTGCCCATCTTTATTTTTTATGTGATTCTTTTCCCGGTATCATGGCTTACACGGCAGATTTCCAGGGGTTTGATGTGGATTGTAGGCGTTCATGACAAGAACCGTGCCATGCATCTGATCACGGTGGGTGATTTGGGAGACTATCTTGAGGAGACCATTGATGACCTCCAGGAGCAGAAGCAGCAGGTGGAGAACGAGGTGAAGATTTTCCGTAATGCGCTGGACTTCAGCTCCACACATATACGTGACTGCATGACTCCGCGTAATGAGATTGTGGCCGTTGACATTGAGGAGGCTGATCGTGACCGGCTTGTGGCCATGTTCACTTCAACGGGCCGGAGCAAGATTATTGTTTACCGGGATGATATTGATACCATCCTTGGTTATATCCATGTGAGTGAGCTCTTTGACCCGGAGGCAGACTGGAAGGAACGGATCAAGCCTGTGATCTATGCTCCGGAGAACCTGCTGGCCAATATCATGCTTCACAGGCTGCTGCAGCAGAAGCGCTCCATTGCCATTGTTGTGGATGAGTTCGGAGGTACAGCTGGCATGATTACCCTTGAGGACCTGATGGAGGAGATCTGCGGCAATATTGAGGATGAACATGACAAGAACCGCCTCACTGCCAGGATGGTGGCTCCGGGTGTTTATGAGTTCTCAGGGCGCTGCGAGATTGAGGAAATCAATGAGCGTTTCTCTCTTGATATTCCGGAGAATGACGCTTACCAGACTATTGCCGGTTATATCCTGCATACCACCGGCACCATTCCGGCCGAGGGTGATTCCTTGCCGGTGCCTCCGTACAGATTTGATATTCTGAAAAAGAGTGCCAACAGGCTGGAGCTTATCCGATTGAGCGTAATTACGGAGGATGTTGCCCTGTCTGACAATAATAGCTGACTATGAACAAAGTAATTAGTATTTTCATAATAATTTCAGTTTTCTGCACGTGTGCTGTGGCTCATGCCCGGAGCGCGGCGGATTTCTTTGTTGATATTCCCACCAATCTGGTACCGCTCGTGCGGCCGCAGCTGCGGATGGATATGGTGGATTATTACGCTTCAGGGCAGGAAACGCCTGTGCGGAATGTGTTCGGCGGTGACAGCCGGATTCTGGATAATTCTCCGGAACAGATTGTGGTACAGCTGAGTAATCGGGCTCTCATGGAAGTGGATGTGCTCACGGCCGGGTCGGATACCATTATAGCGCTTGTGAGTACCACCGCTACTCCTCAGCCTGACAGCCGGATAGTGCTCTATTCAACAGACTGGACGCCGCTGGCGGTTCAGCCGGAGATGCCCGGTGCATCTGATTTTGCTCCGAAGGGGGACCGGACGGACTGGAACAGGGAGGTCCCGATGTTTTTTGTAAGTACCACTTATGTGCCTGAAACAGGAATGTTTGTGTTTACCAACAATACCCCCCGTTATTATCATCCCACAGAGACTCCTGCGGCACTGTCAAGGCTTCCGGAGAGAATCTCTCTGCGCTGGACCGGGAAAAAGTGGAGCGCCAGGTGATTATATTGCCGTAAGCCTGTTGTTTTTTAGATGCGTAGAGTGCCTGTGTCAGAGCCTGTTACTCTGTCTGCCCTTACGAGGCGGATAGGGTCGGCCATCATTTCCGCTCCCGGGCTGAGCGGTGTGTGGGTTCAGGCGCAGACCTCGGATCTGCGCGTCTCCGGAGGACATTGTTACATGGAGCTGCTGGAGAAGGATGCCTCCGGGCGGCCTGTTGCCAAGGCGCGTGCCGTTATGTGGGCATCCACTTATGCGCGTCTGGCTCCGGCTTTTGCGGCAGTGACGGGCGCCCGCCTGGCATCGGATATGATGGTGATGGTGCGGGTGGATGTCAATTTTCATAATGTCTTTGGTCTCTCCCTGGTAATCAATGATATAAATCCTGAATATACCATAGGCGACATTGCCCGGCGGCGCGCTCGGATTCTTGAGCAGCTGCGGCTGGAGGGAGTGGCGGAACTTAACCGTTCTTTACCCTGGGCGCCTGTGCCCTTGCGGGTGGCCGTTGTGTCAGCGCGTGGGGCGGCGGGGTACGGTGATTTTATCCGCCATCTTCATATTCAGGGCAGTCCCTTCCGCTTTTCCGCCACATTGTTCCCGGCCGTGATGCAGGGTGAACGTGCGGCACAGTCTGTAATTTCTGCTCTTGAGGAGATTATGGAGCGGGAGGAAGAGTTTGACTGTGTGGTGATTATACGCGGCGGCGGTGCCGGCAGTGAACTTGCATGTTTTGATGATTATTCCCTCGCGGCTCATGTGGCACAGTTTCCTCTGCCGGTCGTGGTGGGAATAGGGCATGAGCGTGATGAGACCGTCCTGGATTATGTTGCATCAAGGTTTGTCAAGACTCCCACTGCGGCCGCAGAACTGCTGATTGATGCTGTGGCTCAGGCATATGAGAGGCTTATCCGTCTGGGACAGGATATAAAGATGAGGGCGTCAGAAGCCATCAGTGCCCAGCGCCAGCAGCTGGCTTACTTCCGCGGCTTGCTGCCCACCATGGTACGGGCTCAGATTCAGCGGCAGTACCGCCGGGTAGACTCGCAGATTGCGGGGGAAATTGTGCGGAACGTGAAAAATATCTGCCGCACGCAGAACACCCGGCTGGAGAATATAGCGGGACTACTTGAAGCGTATGATCCGCGAACCACGCTGCGGCGGGGTTATTCCATTACGCGCGTTGACGGGCGTGTGGTTACCGATGCGGATTCAATTGCCCCGGGGGCTGTGCTGGAAA
>CAZNBD010000079.1:0-6986 GCA_964571405.1 uncultured Bacteroides sp.
AGAGCATCTGCCTTACAAGCAGAGGGTCGGGGGTTCGAATCCCTCAGCGCCCACTCAAAATCCCTCGCCGGAATTCCGTCGGGGGATGATTTTTTTAAGCCATGAAGAATTTTACAGTAAGACCCGCACAGAGCCGGGATATTCCCGGCATTATGAAACTCCTCTATCAGGTTCATGGGCTGCATGCAGCCGGCAGACCTGACATTTTCATTCCAGGCCGTGCCAAATATAATGAGGCTGAGCTGGAAGAGATAATTTCAGACCATGAGCACAGACCGGTGTATGTGGCTGCTGATGAGGACGGCAATGTGATGGGGCATTGTTTCAGTGTTATTGATGACCACAGAGAGAGCCGGAATCTTGTGCCGGGAGTCAGCCTGTATATTGATGATATATGTGTGGATGAATCTGCGCGCGGCTGCGGAGTGGGGCGCGCAATTTATGAGTATGTCCGTACTCTGGCCAAACAATCCGGTTATGACCGCATCACGCTCAATGTCTGGGACTGCAATCCCGGCGCCGCAGAATTCTACCGCTCCATGGGCTTCACACCCCTCAAGCAAACCCTTGAAGCCAAACTTTGAGAACAGCCTGTGCCGTTATTTGTAAGAGCAAGGTTTAGCAAGAGGCTTTATTGCCGATGGTAATAGGTCGTAGTCCGCTTATTGTAAAATCCGCAGTCAATCCAAGAGCGTTTAATACTCTTACAATGGTGGATATGGTAAGATTCCTTCCACTTTCAATTTTGGATATTTGAGCCGTCTGAACACCAACTCTTTCTCCAAGTTCACGTTGTGTAAGGTTACGGGCTTTGCGCGCTTCTTTTATGGAAGCTCCAATTAATGCCGCTTCCACTTCAGCCTCAAAAGCTTCTCTTTGGGGTGTGCCAAGCTCACCTATATGTTTATTAGTAATTTCGTCTAATGTATAGAAATTCATAATTATTTGCTTTTTTGATTGTAATATTCTCGTTTAATAGTCTCCGCTCTCTCAATCTCTTTGGATGGAGTCCTTTGGGATTTCTTTATGAAACCATGAGTAGTGATTATTAATGCTCGTTGCTCTTTATCAAAGAAAGCCAACAAGCGATATTTTATGCGGCCAAATAAAGTACGAAATTCCCAAATATCCGATCCATCAAGTTTTTTAAATATATCATTATCTTGCAGTCCACCCTCTACAAGACGAATATTATATAGAATTTTATTCTTCGCTTTTTGGGGCAAAGAGTTAAGAAAATCATCAACTTCTTCTGACAAGATGACGCTATATTTATTTCTTGATTCCATCTCTATTGATATAACACCGCAAACTTACAAAAATATTTCCATATATGGAAATATTTTTCTGGGAAATATCACTTAAGTCAATTATAAAAACAAGGGGCTCCCGCAGCGATGGTGCCGGGAATCCCCTTGTTTAAATTCTTAGTATTATAATATTATCTTGGAAGTCCGGTTGCCCTGGCGTCGGATATAAATTCCGTTTGAGGGGTTGGCAACGCGGATGCCCTGGAGATTGTAATATTCAACAGGAGCGTTTTCATCTTCAACGGTAATTTCCTCCACACCTGATGAGCCGGCAAGTTTGCCGATGCGTGCAAATCCGTAAGTTATAACATCCTCATCCTCTTTCTCCTTGGAGGTGGAAGGATCCTGTGAATAGCTCTCGTTAACATTGTCAAACATTGAGGGGTCATACGGTGTGCATGAGTGTGCGCTTGAGCCGTAAATGTCTACAATCATCACGCCGATACCGTAAGTCTTGATATAATCCTCTGTAATTCCGAGGTTTGCCAGGGGGAACTTGAATTCATAGAAGGTGTGGTCCGTATCCTTGCCGCCCAGGGCTGCAATCTGCGTCCGGAGGTCTGCAAAACCGGTATTGCCTGTCAGGATTTCAGGGTCATAGCGGAATTTTTCCGGTCCCCATATATGTTCAATGGAGGACAGGAGTCCGTCATCATATCCGTACACCACATTATGGCTCCGGCATGAGTTGGGGTCATTATAGTCAAATTTTCCGGCAGCGTTGGGGAAGAACAGACCGGGATTTCCCACACCGGGTTTGGTTGAGCCCAGGAAAAGGCAGTCCATGCCATTGTTAAATGTGGTGTATTTCTTGTCAAACCATACAGATGCTCCGTTTGTAAGTGTGCCGTCACACTGCTTGGCGGGGTCAAGGTCAAATGCAATCATAATCTTGCCGTCCATGTTATAAGGCTTTGACTCGCCCGGCTGGTAGCCCTCTCCGTACTGATCGTACACGGTATAAACGTACTGAACACCAATATAAAGGTTATTGGCATCGTAAGCAGCGTAAACGGCATATGTGTCCACCACGGGACGTTCATGTATACCCTTGATGGCCATGCAGACATCGCGTGCCACACCCTGCGCAATCAAATCTGCTTCTGTCCAGTGTGAAAGCGCTCCGCACTTCTGTCCGCCGGTTATGCTGACAGTTCGGTTTGTGCCAACTCTGTTGTCAGGATTTACCTGGTAATAGTCAGTGATGAGGTATGTTCCGGGAGTAAACTCGCCGCCTACAGGTGGTTCAATAGGATTGGGGTCATCGCCGCCGCCTTCTACTATAGCGCCGCTGCAATCATAAGTGGCGCCGTTAACATACTGGAGGTCACGTGTCTGATTGGCGCCGTTGTTGGAAAATATGATTTGTGTGGGGACTTTCCCGTCAGGAGCGGTCCATTTCCACAGCTCGCCATCTTTTACCATTGCATCTCCGGGCCATGTTCCTTTCTGAGTGCAATTGCTGGTATTAGTCCAAGCCCAGACAGTGGGCTGAGTCCAATTGGACGTGTTCTTAAGATAGACAGTACATTCTTCCGCATAGGCAGACAGACATACTGCCATCACAGTCAGTAGCAGTAAAACTTTTTTCATGATAAATAAATTGGTCAAACATTATTCTCCGACAAAATTAATCATATTTGCCGATTAATCCCAATCCGGACATTAATAAAATTGGAATTTCTCAAATAATGTTTAACTTTGCATTTATAATTTTCACCCCATGAAACTGATGCAGCTCAACTTAGAAAACAGCGATACTATTAACATGATTGAGGCGCGGGAGATTGAAAGTGCGTTGATGGGAATGGCGGATGAGCGCCAGGCCCGGCAACTGTTGAGATTCTTCAAGACCGGCCCCGGTCAGTATGGAGAGGGAGACAGGTTTTTGGGAATCAGAAATCCGCAGGTCAGGATGGTGGTGAAAGAAGCGTGGAAGAATGCTCCTCTTACAGAAGCGGTTAAGCTGGCGCAGTCCCCGTTGCACGAAGTCCGGCTCTGCGGCCTCCTTATAATGGTAGAGCAGTATCTCAGGGCACTTAAGCGCAAGGATAAGGCTCAGATGACAAGCATTTTCCAGACCTATCTGACCCTCCATCCGCATATCAACAACTGGGATCTGGTGGATCTCTCCGCCATCAAGATTGTGGGGAATCATGAGGTTCATTTCCCGGAAGAATCACCAATGGATGAGTGGATTAAGCCTGACTGTCACACACTGTGGCAGCAACGCATCTCCATGGTCAGCACGTGGATGCTTACGCGCAGCCATCGGCCGGAAGTGTGCTTTCAACGGGCCGCAACATTACTTTCCAGTCCGCATGATTTACTGCATAAAGCCGCCGGCTGGATGCTCCGTGAAGCCTGGAAGAAAGGATATAAGGATGAATTGCGGGATTTTCTTGAAGAGCATGTATCATCCATGCCCTCAATCATGCTCAGCTATGCCACCGAGCAAATGTCCCCCACAGAACGCCACACCTGGCAACAGAGAAGAAAACATTAGAATCATCCGCTTCAATTATACTTGAATTGTAACTGCAGGATTTTTGAGTTTGCGCTCTTTGATTTTTCTTGCCATAATTACAGAACATTTGGTATGGCGCCGAAACGGCCGTTCATATATGCACGGTGGATGGAAGACAGTTTATTGAGTCCCTTGAAATCAACAAGAGAAAATAACTGGGAGTTTCCGTCCTTTCCTTTCTCAGTAAACCACACAGAATCTTTTCCGAATATATCATCAATATCTTTCAGAATAGGGTCGTAATGTGTAGTAATCAGTAGTTGCGATTGATTGTCAGGTGTGTTAATAAACTTGGACAGTATATATTCCATCAGATTAGGATGCATAGATGATTCCATTTCATCAATACAGAGGAAAGCCTGACGGTTGAGCTGCTCGTAAATCATAGACTCCAGTTCAACCATCCGCTTTGTTCCGCTGCTCTGACATGCCTCAGGGAGCGTGAAATTGTGAGAGCCATCTGCATCCACTACTCTGTGCGCAAAAAGGGCCGCCATGCGTTGTATCTTTATGTCAGATATGTTGAAGTCAGCTTCCTTTGCAAACTGCATAAGATATTCTCTGAATTCCGCATTATCAGCAATGTGTTCTTTGGCTTCAGCTGAAAGTGAAGAAAGAGATCCGCTCTGCAAGGGTAAAATCCGGTTATCTATCCACCTGCGTATATTATCAACATATGTAACAGATACATTAACCTTCTTTAGAGCAGCCAGTAAAGACATATTGCGGAGGCAGTTCATAGAGAGTACTTCCACTTCTGCCTGAGAAAGCTTGATAATGGCAGGATTGAAGTTCAGCTTGGAAACACCTCCGATATCTTCACGGCAAAAAACCTTTGTGGGCCTATTGGAAAGATAAACATAGAGAGTCTCGTTGCATACTTTTTCGGGATTTATCTTGAGCTGATACCAGTATCTGTGTCCGTCGGCATAGAATTTCAATTCAAATTCACTGTCATAATTGAGGGCATTTTCCCGTAACAGGAAAGGCTGAACATCCGTTCCATCATCATTTGTTGACGGCAATGTGTTCCAGAAATTTCTCAGGAACTCCATTGCTTCAAGGAGATTTGACTTTCCACTGGCGTTTGCGCCGAGCACAACAGCAAAACGTAAGAGCTTGACTCCATCAGCCATGGTGACCACGCTATTAAACCGGTCGTTTCCTGATGGCTCAAAGCTCAACTCCACTTCATCACGAAATGACTTGAAATTTCTTATCTTCAGTTCCTGTATCATATTCTATCCATTTAACAATGCAAAGATAGTTACGAACTACCTAAATTCAAAATAAAATCCGATATATATTGGATTTTAATTTAAATTATGGATAAAATACATGCAAATTATAGATTAAAATTGACTTTATGCCTTTTCCCCAATAAAGTTTAACTAATTATCAAAAAATTTTGTTGCTTAACATTTAATCACTATATTTGCAACGCATATCGCTTACCGAAGCCCTGAAAGGGCAAGTGGGTGGGATGCGGACATTTTATTAAGCGTTTATCAAGCGCATTTCTTGGCTTTCCAGAATCTCGCAAATTCAACAACCAGAGTCGGGAATGTAGCAACGGTAGATGTCTCAGGTATGATTATATTTGGAGAGTGTTGTGTAACACTCTCTGATATCTGTTATCATACAGCGTGGGGCTTCGGCGTTGCTCTTTCTACTCTGGAAGGCAATGCGAGAGCCTCGGAAAGCGGAGAGAGCAACAGCAATAGCGTCACGCTCTTTTTTTGGTCAATCAGGAAATGCGGGTGAACTTTAAATCAATTATAATCATCCTCAGAAACGATGCCAGAAAACGTTCATGCTCTCCCTGAGGGGGCCAAATTGAATTCCGGAGGGTCGGAATATACAGTAGTCAAAGTGTTGGGAGCCGGAGGCTTCGGCGTTACTTACCTGGTGACCACCCGTATCAGACACGGCAATGTAAGCTTCCAGGTCAATATGGCCCTCAAGGAACATTTCCGGAGTAACCTGTGCTCCCGTGACGGTGTTTCCAATGAGATTGTATTTTCAGAACCCGTGCGAGGAGATGTTGAAAATTCGCTCAAGGATTTTCTGTCTGAAGCCCGACGTCTGCAGAGTGTGGGCAGTGAGCACAGGAATATAGTCAAGGTCAACGAGGTATTTCAGGCCAATAATACCGCTTACTATGTAATGGAGTTCCTTGAGGGAGACAGCCTGCGTAATTATGTGAACAAACACGGGGCGCTGACACAGGAGCAGATGGAGGAAGTGATGCGTCCAATTGTGGATGCGGTTTCTTATCTGCACTTCCGGCACATGACCCATCTGGATATCAAGCCTGACAATATCATTGTAACCCGCAACGAGGACGGCACGTTGCGTCCTGTTCTTATAGACTTCGGACTGGCCAAACATTATACGGATGACGGCCATCCCACCTCCACCATCAATACCCTGGGCTGCAGTGACGGTTATGCCCCTGCCGAGCAGTACGCCGGAATCACCACCTTCTCTCCCAAGGCCGACATCTACGCCCTTGCTGCCACCATCCTTTACTGCCTCACGGGCAACAATCCCCGTAAATCCACGGAACTCTCCCGCGGAGAGCTTCAGGCAATCCTTGACAAGCTCAACATAAGTGATGAACTGCGCGCATCCCTCATCAACGCCATGGCCTACAACCCCATGGACCGCACCGAAACCGCCGCCGCAGTTATCCCAGGGAAAATAAACACTCAGGCTGCGAGCGTCTCATCCAATTCAGAAGCAAGTGCAGGTTCTCCCACAGTGGCTTTTTCAAAACCGAATCCTCAATACGATTCCGGAAAAACACAAGTAATCTCAAAAGATAGTCCAGATAATAACCTCCATTTGCCCGAGGACTATTGGGATGAAAGCCCCCGTCGCCCATGGCTCAAATACGGCATAATTGCAGCGGGGGTTATTGCGTGCGCAATTTGCCTGTATAGTGTATTTATTCAAATGTCTTCTAATTCATTTTCAGAATTCAACCCCGAGGAGGAAGTAGCTCAGGACACGTGTATTACGGTTCAAGAACATCAAAATGTTTATATTGCACCCGAAAATCAACAAGTGCAACAACAAACAATCGTACAGGAAGCGCCCACAAGTACCCAAACAGAAACCCCTCAACCCGCCGTGAGAAGCAGTGA
>CAZNBD010000080.1:0-6887 GCA_964571405.1 uncultured Bacteroides sp.
CTGAAAAAATCTGACAGGAAATCCATCACTGCTCGTTGGGCTGATGTACAAAAATGCGTGCGGGTCTTGCGGTGCGTGTTCCCGGATTATTCATGCGGATAGGATGGGCGCTGTGTTCAGGCATCCAGCGGGCAACACTGTCCATCCATAATGCAGCAGAGCTCCTGGTGGGATGTGCGCCGTCTGCGCTCCGGTCAAAGTGCATTCCGTTGCTGAGGAAGAAACAGCCCTCCGGTACATTGCTCTCTATCAGGTCATTGATTCCAGTGTCCTCGCGCCAGTTGGGCGGCCCTATCCACAGGAAGGGAATGTCTCCCATCTCGCGCACCATTTTCTGGACATACTGACGGCGTTTGTTGGCTATATCGCTGACAAAAAGCTCATTGGCACCCAGGCAGATGAAGATGTAATCCGGATGAACGCGGGAGATGTATGCAGGAATCTTGTCAGAGCGCCCCCATACCTCGGAGGTGGAACTGTACCAGATGACATTGTAAAGCGTATGGCCGTTTTCTGCCGCATAAGCAGCCAGGCGCGGACCGAGGCCCTCAAGCATGGAATCTCCAATGAACAGAATGGTCTTTGATGTGGTATCCATTGGAACGGGAAAACGGTAAGACTCTGCCGCTTCCGCACTGTCAGGAGCCTCAGTTATGGCAATTTCCTCAGTGTGCCTGGTAAACAGGGTATCGGCAATTCCTGAACTCTTGGGCTTATAACCGCATATTTCAGGTAAGTCAACTGCGGACGCCACTGTAAAGATTACAAAGGCGGCCGCAAGAAGCAACCATAATGAAAAATGATGACGGCTCATATCAGTAAGTAACCTCCCAGGCACCTGTTGAGCGGGGCAGCACACTGTATCTGCGCAGACCCCAGCCGTTCTTGGCCGCCGGTCCTTCCACCGGATTCCCGTTTAAGGAAAAGACATCGTAAACGCTGTGGCACTGAGGACATTCTGCCTTGTAATCATCATTGATGCGCACACGCACGTCAGTCCTGCACTCAACCGGGCATGACAGATCGTAAGCCCGGGGATTCCCCAGCACGTCTCCCAGCAGGAGTACCCCGCCGTAACCCGTAAAAGTATTGGCGCTGTAAGGAAAATTGGACGGTACCCTGTTTTCCCTGATGAAGTATCTGTAATCAAGGGCCGCGGGTGCGCCGTATATATCCCACTCGGCCTGGCTCCGGAATTCTATGTGCACAGGCATGGGGGGAATACGGGTATCATCAAGGTGATGGCAGGAGAAAAGGGCCATCATGACCATTCCCGCCATCAAAATCCTGAATGATTTGAACTTATGCATCAAGCAAGTGAGGAAAAGAGCTTGCCGAACTGGTCAGCGGCTTTCTGAAGTGACGGTCCGATCAGCGGCTTGAGCATCATGGGTATTTCAACATCTATAATGCCTGATACGCGTGATGACTCAGCGCCCTCTGCCTTGTAATCCACAATGAGCTTCATGGGAACGGGAGAGTTCTTTGCCTCCAGCATAAGGCGTTCAGGGCTGCGCTCTGTGGCAACCAATTCAATTTTACCCACCTGCGGGGTGTTGATGCAGATGGAGTCTGTGGTAAAAGATACATCTCCGGCCTTGGCCCGCTGTTCCTCAGGGAGTGCGTTCAGGCGCTCCTGAAGACGGGTGAAATCACTGAAATTTTCTGACAGCTGGGCCGGTGTCTTGCCCACAACAACTTCTTCTGATTTATACTGTGCCATGGTTTTCTTAAATTATTTACGCCAGTTGGCGGGGTCTGTACGCCACATTCTCAGGGTTTCAATATCTCCCTCTGTTATGAATTTGCTTGCCAGAGCTGCCTCAAGCATGGTATTGTAATCACTCAGTGTGGCCAGCTCTACATCTGCTTCATTGAAGCTTTCCTCTGCAACCGGGAAGTTATAAGTGAACAGAGCCACCATACCGATTACCTCGCATCCGGATTTGCGCAGTGCCTCAACTGCTTTCAGTGAGCTCTTGCCGGTGGATACCAGATCTTCAACCACCACAACCTTGGTGCCCGGCTTGAAGTTTCCTTCAATCAGGTTTTCCAGTCCGTGATCTTTAGGTGCGGATCTTACATACGCATAGGGCAGATTGAGTTCGTCTGCAACAAGCGCACCCTGAGCTATTGCTCCGGTGGCCACTCCGGCAACTCCTTCTGCCATGGGGAAACGTTCCATTATCAGGCGGGTGAGTTCCACCTTGATGAATGTCCGGATATCCGGATATGACAGGGTGAGACGGTTGTCTGTATAGATGGGGGAATTCCATCCGGACGACCATGTGAAGGGGTTATTGGGCTGAAGCTTTATTGCGCTGATCTTCAGCAGCTTTTCTGCGAGCAGGCGTGCTACGTTTTTCATTGTTATGCTGGATATGATTTTTAAGCCACAAAGATAAGAATTATTTTTGATTCTATTTGAGATAGTATCTAACTTTTCAGCCTCCGGTATGTTATAAAATGTATAAGAAGTTATTTTGATTGTATTTATGAATAAAAAGAAATTGGTGATAATAGGCGGAGGTTTCGCCGGTCTCAATGTTGCCTCTAAGATTGACAAGAAGATTTATGATGTGGTGGTGATTGACCGTAATAATTACCACAGTTTTCCTCCGCTTTTTTATCAGGTTGCTTCCTCAGGCCTGGAACCGGCCAGCATATCATTCCCCCTGCGGCGTGAGATGATTCGCCCCAGGTACAAGGGCTGTGCATTCCACATGGGTGAGGTTACGGAGATTGACTTTGAAAAGCACATAGTTCACACTTCTGTGGAAAACATCAGTTATGATACACTGGTGATAGCCGCCGGAACAACCAATAACTTCTTCAATATGCCTGACCTCAAGAAGAAAGTTTATACCCTCAAGAGTACATCTGAGGCCATCCGCTGCCGTAATGAGATTCTTGACCGCCTTGAGCGGGCCTCTGTAACAGACAATGCTGCACTCAGGAAACGTCTCCTGACTTTCTGTGTGGTTGGCGGCGGTCCTACGGGTGTGGAGATTGCCGGTGCCATCGGTGAATTCAAGCGTTATGCGCTCAAAAAGGAATACCCGGAACTTGACCCCTCTGACCTCAGGATTATCATCATTGAAGGTAATGACAGACTGCTCAGCTCAATGACCCCGCGCAGCAGCGCTGAAGCCGCCAAAGCCCTCGGACAGCTCATGGTGGAGGTCAAGACCGGTATCATGATGAAATCTTATGAGAACGGTGTCCTCAGCCTGAGTGACGGTACGGCAATTGATACCGATACCGTTATCTGGACAGCCGGCGTTACCGGTGTTGGTTTCACCCTCACAGGCACAGATGTAAAACCGTCTTTCGGAGGCCGTTTTGAGGTGGATGAATTTAATGCGGTAAAGGGTCTGCAGGATGTTTATGCCATTGGTGATATTTCACTTCACATGGATGAGCAGCATCCCAAGGGTCTGCCGCAGGTTGCCCCAGTGGCAATCCAGCAGGGTCGCGCCCTGGCCTGGAACCTCAACAAGCCTGAGAAGCGTAAGCCCTTTGCTTATCATGACAAGGGGTCAATGGCAACTGTCGGTCGTAACCGCGCAGTGGTAGATATAGGAAAAGTCCATTTCAACGGATGGTTTGCATGGCTTGTGTGGATGTTTATCCATCTCATTTCTCTGATGGGCATGAGAAACAAGATTGTTGTCATGGTAAACTGGATAACCGGTTATTTCACTTACTCTTCCGGTTTGAGATTATTATTACGCCCGGGTAAATATCCCCTGCGTCATTATTGGGAGGAATAGATTATGGCTGAAACTCGTAAATTCAAGGATCTTTTCTGCAGCTGTTTCAATGATTCCAGAAGCTGGGTCAACTGGTTTTTCAGTGTCATTGTGCAGGAAAAGGATATTATAGGTATGAGTAGTGAGGAAGGCTCTCAGATTCTGAGCGGCGCCCTGCTGCAGGATTACACTTTTTTGTATAATGGAACTGAGTTGCCCTCAGGGTACATTTCCTGTGTGGCAACATACCAGCATGAACGTGGCAAGGGCCTTGCCTCGGAAGTTATGAAACGTGTCCTCCGGCAGGCTGATGAACGTGGCATGGCTGTGGTTTCCCTTATTCCGGCACAGCGCCATCTGTACGGTTTTTATGCCCATACCGGTTTTTCAGGAGTATATTATATGAATGAGGAGCGGTACCTTGCCGGTCATGTGTTTGAGGCTCAGGGTAGGGAAGTAACTGTAAATTACGCATTGTTACACAGCGTGGAATCCGCATTCGGTTGCGGCGTCATCCACTCTGAGGATCAGTTCAAGTACCTCATGACGGACCTGAACTTCAACAGCGGTTCCTGTGCAATAGGTGCCGAGGATGAGGATGGCAGGAAGGCTGTGCTCTTTGCTGTGTATGACACTGAGAATCCTGATGCCGCCATTGAAGTAAAGGCACTGCTGGCTGAAAGCCGCCAGGCCGCTGACATGGCACTCAAGCTCCTCTCTGACCGAGTACCTGACCGCGGCATAACTGTAAGGACAGAGCCTGCGGACGCCTCCGGTCCCTTCCTCCGGGCTGCCGGGATGGCACGTATAATTGATGTCCAGGCTGTTCTTGCAGCCCTGGCTGAAAATCATCCGGAACTGAAACTTACCGTTACAGTGCATGATGATTTTATAGAGAAGAACAACGGCACTTTCTCTGTTCGTAACGGAAAATGCATGCCCGTTACACCCGTCCCCAAACCTGATATTGATGTGGATGTGCGCACCCTGACCTCAATTCTGTTCAGCTCATCCGCCATTGGAGATATATTCAACATTCCCACACACCGCCCCCTGATGTCAATGATGCTTGACTGAGTGAGGTAGTTACGGAAAAAATAAAGGCCCGCACACATGCACGGGCCTTTATTTATATTAGGAGTCGGTTATTAACGGATAACCTTGACTGTAACGGTGGAAGCTGCGGTTGAAACCTTGGCAATCATCACGCCGGAGCGGAGTTCTGCAAGGCTTACGCTTGCGTTTTCTGCCATGGGAGCAACGCTCTTCAGAACGGTGCCGTCAATAGCATAGATAGTTACATTCTGAATCTGCTCGCCGGCAAATACATTCAGGTAAGAACCGTTTACGCTTACGTTGATGTTGTTTTCAACTTCAACTGCATCAACGCCTGACATGTCAATGTCATCAAGGTTAGCGGTGCGTTCTGCATCGTTATCCCATACGCTGCGCTGGATCTGGTGGAATGCCATGTCACCTGACCAAGCCTTGTAACCTTCTTCTTCAGGATCTGTGATGGGGTCAATGAATTCACCGTCTTCATCGGTTCCGAAGAAGTGCTTGATGAAGATAGCGTCAAGGTACCACTTGCTGCCCATGGCGTCACCTGTTCCGGTGAAGTGGCCCAGCTCATCGTTGGTAAGATCCCAAACCATCAGGTTCCAGCCCAGGAAGTCAACTTCCATTTCTTCTGCACGGTTAACAAGTGCGTTGGTGGGGAAGTCACGGATAAAGAGGCCGGTGGTGTTGAGGGAGTGGTCACCATATACCCACATGGTGATAACGCCTTCTTTACCGCGGAGGGTTACGTTACTGCCTTTGGGGTTGTGGTCACGGATGATCCATACGGGTGAGCCTTCAAAGCTGAAATCGGGATCAAATGAGTATGTGATGCCGAAGGAGCCGTTCACGCCGTGGAAGGGTGAGAAGGGTACGGTCTGGCCGGAGTTGCCTTCTTCGGTTACACCCTTGGTGGAACCTGAGCCGTTCGGAGCCCAGAATGTGCCCATGGATTCGCACGGATCAATTACTTCGCACTTGGTCATTGCGCGGTATTCGCTCAGGAAGCGGAATGCAAAGTCTTCTGTCATGTTGCCGGAAAGGTCAGCTACGGGTTTCAGAGTTACCAGTACGGCTACGTCGTTTGCAAGGTCTTCATTCAGGTAAGCGTGCAGTACGGATGCTTCACCAATGATGGAGTGGCTGGTGTGGCCGATTTCATAAACCTTACCGGTAGAGTCCTTGATTTCAAACCAACCGGAGTTGCGGTCTTCGTTCCAGTCAATGATTTCATCAAACTCAATGCGGATGGGAGGACGCTGGGTGTAGAGAGCTTCGCCTTCTGCTGCAGGATATGTGCTTACCACAACAGGTGCTGTCAGGTCGGGTTCAGCCATTGTGAAGTTCAGAACATAGTCACCGCCTTCAACACCGTCATTGTCACCGTCAAGGAGCTGGTTGGTCTGGCTGTTTCTTGCCTTGCTGCCGTCAATGGTCAGAGTGTAGCTGAACAGAGGACGGAACTTGCTCAGGTCAATGTTCAGGGTGTAATCATTTACCCATTCCAGTGTGTACTCGGCATTGTTGTTGATGGTCAGGGCTTCTTCAACGCTGGCCTTGTCCATGTTACGTGAGAAGGTGATGGTCAGCGGATAAATGGTACCTACTTTTTCAAGGTCTGAAAGTGAGATAGCGTCTATAACTGCGGGTGATGCGTTCACAAGAGCTGCATCGCAGAATGTCATGTAGTGACCTGTATTGGTAATGGAGGAGATGGCTGAGCCATTACTGATTATCACTTCCTTTTCCTGAGGCTCAAAACCGGGGGCCTCAAACTTAACGGTTACTGTGCTGCCGGCTTCAAGGCCTTCAAACATGTAGAAACCGTTGTGGATGAGGTTCGGGTTCTTGGTGTACTTGTGGAAAATGCTCTCGTAAGTATCTGTGGTGTAAACGCGGTCACCCACGGTGATGGTAGCACCGTTGATGGGCTGGTTGTTCTCAGAGTTGGTAACCATACCGGTCAGGAAGGTCTGAGTGGGAAGGGGAAGACCGCGGTACTGCAGGATGGCCTGGAAGGCTGCAAAGGCTTCAAGGCGCTTGTAATCATCGTTGATATTGCGCTGCTGCTGTTCG
>CAZNBD010000081.1:0-6680 GCA_964571405.1 uncultured Bacteroides sp.
CCTCGCAGCACTCGCACCTGAAACGAGCGCGTCTACCATTCCGCCACCTGGGCCTTTTTGCTTTTGCGATGCAAAGTTAGTCACTTTTTTTGAATTGACAAGCGTTTTTACATATTTTTTTTCTACTTTTGTGTACATTTTTTACATCAATATTAGTTATCAAATTAAATATTAGGGTTTTATGAGTATTCTGCGTGAGGGCATCAAACCGGCTTTGTGTTCTGATCATGCCGGTTTTGAGCTGAAAGCTATCATTACGGGCTATCTTGAAAGCATGGGTGTGAGTGTGGATGACTTTGGTACTTTCAGTGCCGAGAGTTGCGATTATCCTGATTTTGCTCATCCCTGCGCTGAGGCGGTGGAAAGCGGACGGAATTTTCCCGGCATTGCCATGTGCGGTTCCGGTAACGGGATTGCAATGACCCTGAATAAGCATCAGGGTATCCGTGCTGCCCTGTGCTGGAATACTGAGCTTGCTGCACTGGCACGTGCCCACAACAATGCCAATGTTCTGGTTCTTCCTGCCCGGTTTATTGAGCCGGAGCTTGCCCTTCAGATTGTTGATACATTCCTCAATACGGAGTTTGAGGGCGGCCGCCATGAACGCAGGATTGAGAAAATTCCCGTTTCTAAAAAATGCGAGTAACTTTATGTTTCAATAGTTACTGTATGTTCTCATATGTTAATTTAAATTGTTAAGGGAAGGGGTTGGAGCTTTTTTTGTAATTTTGTAAATTAAAATCCAATCTCTATCACAGTGAGACGTTCTGCGCTATATATATTAATGTGTATTGCGGTTATCTGGACCGCTATGCTGGTTTATGCGCAGTCTCCTGAAATTGATGTGCCTGAGCTTTCTGAGGCTGTCAGTGAGGACACTCTGGAGGTTGTATCCGACTCTGTTCCGACAGCAACAGCTCTCCCCTCTGCCCCTCAGAGCCGAATACGCGCCGAGCGGACTGATCTTGATGCTGTGGTTGATTTCAGCTGTACTGATTCCATGCTCATTATCAGGCGTGACTCTGCTTTCATGTTTGGTGATTCCAGGGTTACGTACGGTGAAATAAACCTTGAGGCTGCTGAGATTCAGATGGATCTGAATGACAACACTGTTTACGCCTGCGGCCGTCCCGATTCTATCGGGGAGATTGTTGGCCGTCCTGTATTTTCACAGGATGGTACAGATTATGAGGCTCTGACGATGCGCTATAATTTCAGCACTTCAAAAGCTTATATTCAGAATGTTGTAACCCAGCAGGGAGAAGGTTATCTGACCGGAGGCACCACCAAGAAAGGTCCTGACAATGAATTTGATATCCAGGACGGGCGGTACACTACATGTGATGACCATGACCATCCGCACTTTTATTTCAATATCACAAAAGGCCGTGTTCATCCCGGAAAGAATATTGTTGTAGGCCCTACGTATATGGTTCTGGCGGGGTTGCCGCTGCCGCTGGCTGTCCCCTTCGGATACTTTCCTTTCTCAAGCAAATATGCTTCCGGAATCATCTTCCCCACATTCGGCGATGATTATAACAGAGGTTTCTATCTGAGCAACGGAGGTTATTATTTTGCTATAAATGACAATGTTGACCTTGCGCTGACCGGGGAGCTGTACACCAAAGGTTCATGGGGTCTTCAGGCACGGTCCGCTTATGTGAAACGTTACAAATTCAGCGGTTCCTTTGACTTGAGTTACCTCAAGACAATAACGGGTGAGAAAGGTGATCCCGACTATGCCACCCAGACAAACTTCCAGATAATCTGGAGCCACACTCAGGATGCCAAGGCCAATCCGAATATGAATCTGAGTGCAAGTGTTAACTTTACCACCTCAGGTTATACCCGTAACGATCTCAATTCATATTACTCCTCTGCCTTTACGGAGAACACAAAGAGTTCTACGGTCAACATGACTTATCGTTTTCCCAGGTCCAAATGGAGTCTTTCAACCACCTTCAATGTGAGTCAGCGCACACAAGACTCCACACTTGCCGTATCTTTCCCCAATGTGACAGTCAACCTCCAGCAGGTTCGTCCTTTCAAGCGCAAGAGGCAAGTGGGTTCTGAACGATGGTATGAAAAAATTAAGTTATCATATACAGGTGTGCTGCAGAACTCTCTGACTGCCAAGCAGGATGAATTTTTCAAGAAAAGTCTGATCAAGGACTGGAGAAACGGAATGCGCCACACCATTCCCATTTCCGCCACCTTCAATGTTTTCAATTATGTCAATATAACTCCTTCATTCAACTTTACTGACCGCATGTACACTAACCGGGTGGACAGGCGCTGGGATGATGAAAGGGGCATTGAGCAGAGCGATACCACATACGGCTTCTATAATGTATATGACTTTTCAGCCAGTGTGGCCATGGACACCAAGGTTTACGGTTTTTTCCAGCCATTGGGATTCCTGGGGAAAAAGGTCAAGATGATACGCCACGTAATGACCCCTACCCTCTCCTTTTCCGGTTCACCTGACTTCAGTTCATCATTCTTCGGATATTACGGAGAATACGCATACACAGATTCCCGCGGACAGCAGCAGGTGCGTAAGTACAGCCGCTTCCCCAATTCCCTGTTCGGAGTTCCGGGGCAGGGAAAAAACGGGTCCATCGGGTTCTCTCTTGCCAACAATCTGGAAATGAAGGTAAAATCTGACAATGACTCAACCGGAGAACGGAAAATATCACTTATTGAAAACCTCAACATTTCAGAGAGTTACAACCTGGCTGCAGACTCCCTCCAGTGGAGTGATCTTTCCACATCCATACTGCTGCGCCTGACCAAAAGTTTCAACCTCAATCTGAATGCCACCTGGGATCTTTATACGTATGGTCTCACACCTTCAGGTACGCCTGTAAAAATAAATAAACTCCGCATATCCTCCGGCCGGGGATTTGCCCGTCTGATGCGCACCGGAACTTCTTTTTCATACACATTCAACAACGATACCTTCCGGCGCAAGAACAGGACAGACAATTCCTCACAGAATAACAACCGTGATGAGAGCGGTGCGGAGTACGACCAGCGGATGGAAGATGAGGAAGATGACCGTAACAACGGTTCTCCCACTCAGTTAGGCGCAGACGGTTATGCCAAATGGAGTGTACCCTGGAGCCTGACGCTCAATTACTCAGTAAATTACGGCTACGGAGCATTCAACCGTCAGAAAATGGAATTTGACGGCAAATGGACTCAGAATCTTTCCTTGTCAGGAAACATACGTCCCACACCGGGATGGAACTTCTCTTTCACAGCATCATACAACTTTGACACCCACAAGCTGGCATACATGAACTGCAACATCTCCAGAGACTTGCATTGCTTCTCCATGCGTGCAAGCTTTGTGCCCGTGGGACCGTATAAAAGTTATAATTTCCACATAGCCGTCAAAAGCTCCCTACTTTCAGACTTCAAGTACGATAAACGTTCCTCTCTGTCCAACGGAGTACAATGGTAATGTTTTCCTCATAAAAACAGGAAAAAATTCACCAATTTTGCCTTTTATGCTTTATAACATATATTCAGATACATGTGTATTTAAAAAAATTGGCTAAATTGCGGCCTCAAAAATGAGACATCAATTCCATTGAAAAACTAATCATATTAGCTGACAATAACACCTTATACCATGAAAATCTACAAAACCAAGGAAATCAAAAACATAGCCTTGCTCGGCAGCAAAGGCTCCGGTAAAACCACGCTCGCAGAAGCCATGCTCTACGAGTGTGGTGTAATAAAACGTCGTGGAACCGTCCTGGGAAAAAATACTGTATCTGATTATTTCCCCGTAGAAAAAGAATACGGCTACTCAGTATTCTCCACTGTGTGTTATGCTGAATTCCTCAATAAGAAGCTCAATTTCATAGACTGCCCCGGTGCTGATGACTTTGTAGGCAGCGCAGTAACAGCCCTCAATGTGGCTGACACAGGTGTGATCCTGATCAATGGTCAGTACGGAGTTGAAGTGGGCACACAGAATATCTTCCGCACAGCAGCCAGCCTCAAGAAGCCTGTACTGTTCGCACTCAACCAGCTTGACGGCGAAAAGGCCGACTTTGACAATGTACTTGAACAGATGCGTGAAATCTTCGGTCCGAAGGTTATTCCCGTACAGTACCCCATCAACGCCGGCACAGGTTATAACGCCATGATAGACGTGCTGCTGATGAAGAAATACTCATGGGGTCCTGAAGGTGGAGTTCCCAAAATTGAGGAAATACCTGCCGAAGAAATGGATAAAGCCATGGATATGCACCGTGCACTTGTTGAGGCTGCCGCTGAAAACGATGAGTCCCTCATGGAAAAATTCTTTGAGGAAGATCATCTTACAGAGGATGAACTCCGCACCGGCATCCGCAAGGGTCTCATTGACCGCTCTATCTATCCTCTGTTCTGTATCAGTGCAGAAAAAGATATGGGCGTGCGCCGCATGATGGAATTCCTGGGCAATGTGGTTCCCTTTATTGATGAAATGCCCGCTCCGGTTGACACAGAAGGCAAGGAAGTTAAACCGGATCCCAATGGCCCCGTAAGCCTGTATGTATTCAAGACCACAGTTGAACCCCACATCGGTGAAGTAAGCTACTTCAAGGTAATGAGCGGTACATTAAAAGCCGGTGCAGACCTTGAAAACGTAACCCGCGGTTCAAAAGAGCGTTTTGCTCAGATCTTCTGCGTATGCGGACAGATCAAGACACCCATTGATGCTCTTGAAGCAGGAGATATAGGTGCCTCTGTAAAACTCAAGGACGTACGCACAGGTAACACCATCAATGAAAAGGGCTGCGATTACGTATTTGACTTCATCAAATATCCGGCACCCAAATATCAGCGAGCCATCCGTCCGGTCAACGAGGCTGATGCAGAAAAGCTCTCCGGCATTCTCACCCGCATGCATGAGGAAGATCCCACATGGGTTGTTGAGCAGAGCAAGGAACTGAAACAGACCATCCTTTCCGGTCAGGGAGAATTCCACCTCCGCACACTCAAATGGCGTGTGGAAAACAATGACAAACTGCCCATCATATTTGAAGAGCCCAAAATCCCGTACCGCGAGACCATCACCAAGGCAGCCCGTGCCGATTACCGCCACAAGAAACAGTCCGGCGGTTCAGGCCAGTTCGGTGAAGTACACCTGATCATTGAACCTTACACAGAAGGTATGCCTGCTCCCACCAGCTATAAGTTCGGTAATCAGGAGTATGTCATGAAAGTACGTGACACACAGGAAATACCTCTGACATGGGGCGGCAAACTTGTTGTATGCGATTGTATTGTGGGCGGTGCCATTGACTCCCGCTTCATCCCCGCCATTGTAAAGGGACTGATGGACAGAATGGAACAGGGTCCTCTGACCGGTTCTTACGCCCGTGATGTACGTGTGTGCATATATGACGGAAAGATGCACCCGGTAGACTCCAATGAAATCTCATTCCGTCTTGCCGGCCGCAATGCCTTCAGCCAGGCCTTCCGCGAAGCTAACCCCAAAGTACTTGAACCCGTATGTGATGTGGAGGTATTTGTACCCGCAGATGTAATGGGTGATGTAATGAGTGACCTTCAGGGACGCCGTGCCATAATCATGGGCATGAACAGTGAAAACGGTTTTGAGAAAATCTCAGCCAAAGTTCCCCAGAAAGAAATGGCATCATACAGCACCTCCCTCAGCTCAATAACCGGAGGACGTTCATCCTTCACCATGAAGTTCGCTTCATACGAACTGGTACCCGGTGATGTCCAGGATAAACTCCTCAAAGAATACGCAGAAAAGAACACAGAAGAATAATCCATTCTCATTCAACTTAAAACCCGGCAACAGCCAGTACATCTGGCAAATGCCGGGTTTTTCTATTATATAAGTCAGGCTGTATATATATTCTATGGCTGATTCTAAATAATAAAGCGGGGGCGCCAGGCTCGTGGCCCGCGCTCCCGCAGAGAGGAGGAAGAGAATGAAATGTCGTTTTCCGTTCTATCTAACGGCTTGCATAAACCTTTTTATGCTGTATCATATTGCCTGTCAGGCGTATATTTCACGATGATGAGAAGGCTTGAGCACTTCTTCAGTAACTTTCTCAGCAAAAGCACCTTCTGTGGATACAAATACCCAGTCAATATCATCCAGTCTCCTAAGATCAGTAACAAAGAAAGCTTCAGAATCCGGAGAGCCTACAACAATCAGGCGGTTCACTCCGGCCTCACGGGCTGCATTGACACTGTCAACATAAGTCTTGAGGGTGATATCGTTTGTAGTGGCATCCTGGAGATTGTCATTATAAGTCAGAACAACATCATGATAACCCTGGAAAGCTTCCACTTTCTGGTTATGATTATACTGGTCAAGTTTAGTGACAGTCAGGAGGTTATTTGCCAGCATGACTTTTTCAGGAAAATCTACCATGGCGTTAACCGCCAGATCTTTTTCAAGTAAAGAGGAAAGAACTTCAGCCGATACATGGTTAATAGTTCCAACAAGTGCTATTTCTTTCATATCTATTGTATTTTTTATTTTGTAATTATAACAACCTGAGTGCAATTTAAGTTCAGTAAAATAATAAAGATGCCCGGTGATTTGGTGGATAAATAAAAATTCCTTAATTTTGTGCCATCATCCTGCGCATGTGGCGTAATTGGTAGCCGCGTTAGACTTAGGATCTAATGTCTCAGGA
>CAZNBD010000082.1:0-6057 GCA_964571405.1 uncultured Bacteroides sp.
AGCTGTCAATATTTGTGACAGAATATTTTTTCAAAAAGATGAAAAAATATTTTTCGGATGTTTTAAAACACTAAGCAACAACGCATTACAAACGTCAAAATAATGTTACAAACATGTCACAAAGTGCGTTTGTAACAATTTTGTAACGAAAAAAAGCCCTGGATGTACGCTTCCATGAACATAAATTATTTGTATTGATTCTTTTTATAAAAATCTATACATTCGTCTGGTTTGTGAAGTTGAATCTCTGCTTGTCTGAAAGCCAAAACAATTTTTATAATAAAATTTTATTGTTCTGGGATTATTAAGGGCATCTACGGTAATAAACTGACAACCAGATTGTCTGTATTTTCCATAAGTGTCGGCAACCAAATCAATTATCATAGAGCCAATGCCCATATCCTGATATTTCTCTAATGTGCCAAGATGACCTATGTTAATAGCGGGATAAGATGACTGGCGATTCAAAAAAGAAGCAATATCTTCATCTGTTTCAAATTTCAAATCTTCAATAAAATCATCCTTTTCAGATTGACTACTAATCATCAGGGCATCGTTCATGAGAGTAAAAGCAGCAACAATTTCCCCGGACTCTAAAAACACACTGTATGCTGAAAGATAGCGCCGTTGCACACACTCTTTAACTTCAAGATGAAAAAAGTCATCAAGTTCTTTTACACCACACGAAAACGCAGACATTCTTTCAAAGTCTGCGTCAGTCATTAATCTTATTTGAATTTGGGATTTAATATCCAAGAAGGGGGTTTTTGCCTCCACAATTAGCAATTATTTGTTTAGCATTTGCTTCTGTGCGAGCTTTACGCTCTGCATTGCTATGTCGTTCTTCTGCATTGAAATCCCCCCGGAGATGTTTCTCCAGATTACAACGGAAACGAGCGACATCATCACGATCCATTGGAGGATTAGGAATTGAACGTATCATTGCTTTTATCTTATATTTACGCAAAGTTACAACTTTTCTGTATTATTACAAACTTTTTCTATCTAAATTCACTATTCTTTATTTCAATAACATATAAATTCACCGGTAGGTTTATTTAGACACAGCCTAAAAGTATGTTATAAAGCATATTTCAAGCAGTTCTACGATATTTCTTTGAAATTTGTTTGGTCACTTCAAAAATTTTTGCTTAATTTGCAGCGCAATAGGAGGCCACCATTGCGAGACATAAAAAAAGAGACGTTATGTCCTCTGCTTGAGTGAACGAAGCGTAGGAAACTTATTTCACAATAGACAAGAGAAGGTCATGATTGTCTCCACGTCATAAGGCGTGGAGCTGTTATTTCCACATCTGTCTATATAGGTATTCCTACCACCTGTTCACTAAGGCGTGGCATAGCAGCCCACGCCTCTTTTATATATATAAATCCGTGTAGGGCTGGCGCAAAATTAATCTTAAACCAATGAAAAAATTCATTGTATTTTGTATGGCAGTGATTTGTTTCGCTCTGGCTGCATTTGCTGACGAAGTACCTGTGCTGAATGACAGACGCCAAGAAATTGGTAAAGTGGAGTACTCTTACGACTATCAACCCACCAGTCGTGGTGGTTGCTTCACTAAAATCTATCTCACGAACAAAACGGGTGAATATGTGACACTTCAGGTTTGCACTAATGCGGGCGGTGCTGAAAGGGTGGAATTGAATCCTTATCAGGAAAATAAAGAGGTGGTTATTGGAACATCCAGCACACCTACCAGAGTGTATGTTACAGGCGATGAGGCGAGGGTGATGTAATCCACAATAATCTTTGATAAAGATTTCTCTTGCTCCTAAAAATTCGATTAAGTTATTCTACTCTTCAATAGGGTAGAATAACTTAATGTAAGAAAGTGTCTTAATAAAACGATTATGAGAAAAATATTACTCATCTTTTTGCTGATGCTTTTTTCAACTCAGATATACTCACAAAATACAATCATAATTCAGCAAAATTCAAATGTCCATAACCAGGGTCAGATTAATGAGCCTACAATCAATGGGATACCGATGTCGGCAGATATTGGTGGAGTAGATATGTCATTAATCCAAATTGAAGGAACTCCGATGTATTTTGTTCGATTGACAAATTACAATGATTTCATTGTCAATGTAACTTTTCAATTCAATTACGGTCATGAATCCGATAAGGTTTATTCTGGTAATTTTGTCTTGCAACCTGGGGCTTACAGAGAAACCGAACGATATTATTTTAGGCCAAACAATTGTATTTCAATTACTCGCGCATTAAAAAGACAATAACATGACGCGGCTCAGGGAAATGTAGTAGCTCAAAATAGACTTCGCGATTTAGGAGTATCGCAGTAATTATAAGCAGTTGAGGGATTAGACGCGAGAGTTGTGGCGCGCCCTCCGGGGCGCTGGTATCTTTTTGGGGCTCTCTCCCCCGGCACACGTCCGCTGCGCTACCGTGTACCGGGATCACAGTGTGGCATCCCGCCGGGATGCAGAATAGTGGTGGTCAGCATATTACGCTGTTACGTGCCAGAGGCACGTCCGTACCATTAGCCTCGGGTTACGCTGAGACGGCCCGGAGGGTCGTCCGTACCATGAGGGGTTAGAAGTTGTATCCGATGAAGATGGTGACGTTGTTATCGTGGTATGAGGAGATGTTTTCACGGTATATGTTGAGCATGCCTGCTGTTCCGGAGATTCCTGCCACATACTTTGTGTTGAGTGTTACCTGTGCTCCGAATTTCCAGGCGAGGTCAAAGCGTCTCCAGCTGTCGTGAAGCTCGGTATCGTAGAGGTCTTCTGTGTATGAGCCGTATTTTGAGTTGTATTTGAAGCGTCCGGTGAGTCCGACTATCATCTGTGGTCCTGTGAATACTGCCACGCTGACGTTACTGAAGTCAAAGTGGTATCCTAACTGGAGGGGAATGCGGAATCCGAAGCGGCGGTAACTGACAGACTGGGCTTCCGTGTATTCAAGGAATTCTTTTGTCATTCCGAATGAGTTATAATACAGGCTGAGTCCGGGCTCAAAATAGAGGTTTTTCCACAGAGGGATGTTATATATTGCTCCTGCGTCAAAACCTGCTCCGGGCTTGTACACGCCCACATGTACTCTGTCAGCACTTACATCACCGGGTGTCATGATGTCCAGGCCGATGCGCGCGCCGAGGTACGGGCGGTTATCGGGATTGTCAAATATTCTGTCACCGAGGTTTACGGTTACTGTCTGTGCGTTGCTGCCGGCAATACAGGCGGCCAGCAGAATGAGGATGCTGAGTATTTTTTTCATATTTGTTATGGATTTTATTTCTGAGGAATGAGTACGTTTTCCAGGCGTTGGCGCCAGATGGCGTCAAAGGGTTTTGAGAGGCCTGTGGCGGGATCTAACTGCACCAGGATGGAGCGGATGATGGCGTGCGGGATTTCCTGGTCATCCGCGATTATGCGCTGTTCTATGGTGAGGGAGCTGTTGCCCAGGTGTACGAGGGCTGTGAGGACGTTGACGGTCTCTGACATGAATGTCTGCTGGTAAAAATTGCAGTTTATATTTGCAATTACCAGGCCGTTTTTGGTGGGGTCAAATGGTTCATCCATCAGCTCTGTGAAGAAGCGGAATTTACCCAGGTCCGCATACTGGAAGTATGCGCCGTTGTTTACGTGTCCGAACATATCAATGTCAGAGAAGCGCATCTGCACTGAGGTTCTGTGCCAGTGTGATGTGTCTGCGGGTGGTATGCGTGATGTATCCATGTTTTCAGTGTATGGCTATGTCTTTTATAACAGCTTGTCCAACGAGTTTGTTGAGCTGTTCTGTGAGAGTATGGCGGAGGTATGATAATTGCTCTTTCAGGGGCGCGGAAGTGATGTATACGTGGAGAATATCTTCCCTGACTACTGCGCGCGCTGTGAGGGCGGCTATATGGGGCCCTACGACGGTTTCCCAGCCTGAGGCGATGGCAGCCTTGCGGTACTCGGGCATCAGGCCAGTGCGGGCAAACATATTGTCTATTATTTCTCCTATGGGGAGAGCCTCCTTACGCTTCATGATTCAAGGGTGTAAAGCGGCCGTCTGTTACATTCCAGAGGCTTGCGTCGGCACGGTCTATAGCAGCAATTGTTTCATCAAGATGGGCGCGGTTGGTGTCCGTGATGAATATCTGTCCGAAAGAGCTGTCAGCCACCATGGCCATTATGCTCTGCACGCGGGTGCGGTCCAGTTTGTCAAATATATCATCCAGGAGGAGGAGGGGTTTGATGCCGAGGGCGCGGGAGAGGTGATGGTACTGTGCCATGCGCAGGGCTGTGGAGAAAGTCTTGGTCTGTCCCTGGGATGCAACCCGGCGGACGGGAGCGTCCATGAGCATGAATTCTATATCATCTCTGTGAGGGCCTCCGGTGGTGTACCCAACGGCGCGGTCACGGTCACGTCTTGAGCGCCAGTATTCCAGCAGGTCACGGTCTGCCGCCGATGAACGGTAAGTTATTACCGGATTTTCATCCACGCCGGCAATGGCGCTGTAAGCGGCGGAGAAATCGCTGCGGAGGGCGTCCACGGTCTGTGCGCGGTGAGATATGATTTTATTTGCGGCCATCTCCATCTGAATCTCCAGTGCGTCCAGCAGGTCTGGAGAGGGGGGAGTTTCAGCCTTGAGAAGGGAGTTGCGCTGCTGCAGGCACTGGTTGTATCTCATCAAAGCATCCAGATATCCGGGAGCGCTCTGAGAGGCAATCTGGTCCACGAAACGGCGTCTCTCTTCCGGTTCTCCTGCCACAAGGTAAAAGTCAGCGGGAGAAACGAGCACGGCCGGGAAGAGGCCAATGTGGTCAGCAAGGCGCTTGTACTCCTTTCCGGAGCGTTTGAGGCTCTTGCGGTGTGCGGGGCGGAGAAGTGCGGCCAGGTCCTCATCCATGCCGCGGCGGCTGTATGAGCCGTGTAACATGGCGAACTGTGCTCCGCGGCGGATCAGGCCGCTGTCACTGATGCCGCTGAAGCTGCGGCAGTAACTGAGCAGGTATATTGCATCCAGGAGATTGCTCTTGCCCATGCCGTTGTTACCCAGCAGACAGTTGATCTTGGGCGAAAAACGGATGTTGGCAGAAGCAATATTCTTGAAATCAGTGAGTTCCAGGCCTGTGAGCTGCATGAATCTTACTGAGCGCGGTTGAAGTACTCGTTGAAAAACAGCAGGTGGTACAGAACGGAGTTTCTCCAGTACCCCCAGCTGTGGTTTCCGGGGCGTGAGGTATAGTCATGAGGCACGCCTGCCTGGAGGAGCGCCTGGTGGAGGTTATTGTTGACTTCCGCAAAGAAGTCATCAGCTCCGCAGTCAAATGTAATTGCCAGGTCCGCATCCTTGAGGCGGTCAATGTTACCGGCAATGGTGTAAGGAGTCCAACCATCCGGCAGGGAGTTCTGCGCGCCAATTGCCTGGTCTATCTTCCATCTTCCGGAGAAGGGACGGATATCCACTCCGCCGCTCATGCTTCCGGCAGCTCCGAAGAGCTCAGGATGGCGTGAGGCCAGCCACAGAGCACCGTGTCCGCCCATGCTCAGGCCTGTAACGGCACGGTGACGGCGGTCATTGATGGTGGGATAATTGGAGTCTATGTAAGGGATCAGGGTCTGCGTTATGAATGTTTCAACCTGCTGGTCAGGATTGAGGCGAGAGTCAAAATACCAGGTATCACCGGCATCCGGCATTACGATTATGTTCTGATACAGGTCAGCCTGCTCACCGAGGCGGGGAACGCCGTTGGTCCATGAGGTGTGATCACCGGCATATCCGTGCAGAAGGTACACTGTATTATACTGAGCTGTTGAAGCCTTGGGGTCAGGAGAAATCACCAGCACACGCATTGGTTCAGCAAGACCGGGGCCGGAAACTGAAAGAGTATCAGTATGGAAGGCCATGGCCCGGAATGAGATCAGCACTGAAAGTAAAAGGATAAAAAGGTATTTCATAGAGTGGATTTAATTGTATAATACAAAAGTACAATTATTTACATGAGTGTGCAAAAAAATCCATAAAAAAAAGCCCTCCGGTCTGTTGGGATCGGGGGGCTCAGAGGGGGCGGTTACCT
>CAZNBD010000083.1:0-2142 GCA_964571405.1 uncultured Bacteroides sp.
CCCGCGACCCCGACCTTGGCAAGGTCGTGCTCTACCAACTGAGCTATTTTCGCATGGCGCTTTTTATTTTAGCGGTGCAAAGTTAGTGATTTTTTATGAAACCGCCAAACTTATTGTGCAGATTATTTATTTCTCATAAACTTATTGTAAGAAAATCTGCCTGATGGACGTACCCGTAAGACAGCAAGGCGGGTCTTATTGGAGACATACTTAACCAGTGTAGAGACTGTAAAGTAAAGTGTTGCAAAGGTCAGAGCAATTACAAGGAGCAGGGTAGTGGTTATCTTCATGACTTGAATTTTGGGAGGAATTAGAAAATGAGTTATATATGTTTTAAACCAATGAGATAAACCAAAAGTTCACCGGGGAGATAAAAAGATTGGAGTCTTGATTTATATTTCAAAATCAAGACTCCAACGGTTGAATTAATTAAGCTTTAATCTTAGTTCTTTTTGTTGTAATCACCGTATCCAAAACCATAGGTCTTATTCTTGCCGTATGTTCCGTAAGAACCATAACGGCGATAACGGTATGAAGAACCTGAAATTTCAACTCCGTTAACCACGATGTAAGCGTGAGGCATCTTCTTGGAAGAAACTGCATTGTGCAGTGTCTTGAGGGATGTGCGGCTTGAGTAATTGGCACGGGTTACGAAGAGCTGCAGGTCTGCATACTTCATGATCAGGTAAGAGTCTGAAATCAGACCGATAGGAGCGGAGTCAATGATGATGTAATCATATTCTTTCTTGAGCTGTTCCATCAGATTTTTCATGCTGGGAGACATGAGGAGCTCATTGGGATTGGGAGGTATGGGACCTGCTGTGAGGATGTTCAGGTTATCATTGAGTGAGCTCTTGTGGATGAGCTTGTTGATATCCTTTTCCTGACCTGAGAGGTAAGTTGTCAGTCCGTACTTATTATTGAGTCCGAATCTCTCTGCCATGGCGGGACGGCGGATGTCAGCACCCATAACAAGAACTTTGTAACCGGCCAAAGCGAATGTGAGGGCGAGGTTGGTGGCCACAAATGTCTTACCTTCACCTGAAACAGCTGATGTTACAAGGATCACATTGTTATCCTCAGGACGTTTGGCAAAGTTGATATTGTTACGCATCAGGCGGAATAGCTCAGCAACGGAGGTGGAGATGTTTTCACCGACAACGATATCTTTGTGGTCTTTCTTCTTGACAAGGCAAATTTCACCTACGATGGGCACATTTGTCATGTGTTCAAGCTCAGACTGATCACTGAAGCGCGGGAACAGTGTACGACGTACAAAGATCAGACCGCCGGGAATGGCAAGACCAAGCAGGAATGCCATTGCCAGAATCATGGATTTTCTGGGTGATACCGGACCTGATGCAACGGGGTCGTCTATCAGACGCGCTGTGTTAGTGGCCAGTGTTTTCTGCAATGCAATTTCTTCACGGCGCTGGAGCAGGAAGGTGTAAATGTTAACTTTAACCTGCTGTTCGCGGAAGATTTCCTGCAGACCCTTGTCAAGAGTAGGAGTTGATGACAGCTGACCCTGACTTCTGTTTTCAAGAGACTGGATGTTGGCTATTCTCGTGTTGAGGTTGCGCTTCGCAGCCACGAGAGTCTGAAGGATACGTACTTTCTGACGAGTGAGCTCTTCCTGAAGAGTGGAGACAATCGGGCTGTTGGCGGTACTTCCTTCCAGAGCTCGGTTGAGGGCCTGGACGCGGTTGTTATACTGCTCAATAATTCCGGAAATTGAAGGATCCTGAACTGCTGAGGGAAGAAGGTCATAAGTATTTGAAGTGCTGACAATTCGTTCAATTTCATTGAGGATTGTCATGGTTGCTTCTGCATCAGCCAACTGCTGCTGGAATGTGCTCTGCAGGTTCAGGTTGATGCCGCTCTGCATCTGGAGGTCAGTAATGTTATGAGCCTGACGGAAGTTCTGAAGGCGGCTTTCAACATCCTGAAGTTCATCTGTGATATTGACAAGACGGTCAATGATGAATGCCTCTGTCTGAATGGCTGAACGGTTTTTCTCAGCTACAATATCATAGTTATAGAAATCCAGGAGGGCATTGATAATATCAACACCACGAGCCGGAACATCTGTGGTATAACTTATGCGGATAATTTTTTCAGAATTCTTGGCAAATTCAATCT
>CAZNBD010000083.1:2242-5698 GCA_964571405.1 uncultured Bacteroides sp.
TAATAGGAGTAACACAGATTGAGACTGTCCACAATCTTAATAACGTTGTTGCGGCTTCGGAGTACTTCCAGTTCAGTTTCATCAATGAAGCTCTTTACACCAGCCAGGGGGTCAGAAGCGTCAATGCTGAACGGATTCATACCCTTGGTGCTCGGGTCATTGAGGTAAATTGATGCCTGTACACTGTAAACAGGGACTTTGGTGGATATATAGAACAATCCGAGTCCGAGGCAAATGATCACACTGATTACAAACCATTTCCAGTGTGATACAAAGTCAAGAATGAGACCCGTGGTATCAAATGTACCTTCAGCCTCGTTCTGGTTAAGGTTTTGGTTATCAATCTCAGCCATGGGTTTTTAATTCTTTGTAAGGTTAACGATACCGATTATAAGAGACGCCAAAGATGAAAGGCCGCCCACAATGGTGATGGTTGATGATACGGCCGGCGGAAGTGCCCATGCCTGACTACGCATTGACTTGTTGGGCTCTACATAAATGAAGTCGTTCTGCTGAAGTGTGAAGTAAGGTGAGAGCAGCAGATTTTTGTCCTGGAGATTGAGGCGGTGAACTTCACGGGTACCGTCGGGATTGGTGCGGTACAGGAGCACGTTCTCACGGTCACCCTGAATCTGCAGGTCTCCCGCCATTGAGATGGCTTCCAGGAAGGTCATACGTTCATTGCGGCTTGTGAACACTCCGGGGCTCTTAACTGCGCCTGCAACTGTTACACGGAAGTTCATCAGACGGATATCAACCGTGGGCTGCTCTGTGAGGTAACGGGGATAGATGGCACTGATAATGGCTTCAGCAACTTCCTGTTTGGTCAGACCGGCAACATGAATTTTTCCTACAATGGGAAAATCAATATCACCATCCGCGCCTACAAGATAGTAGTCATTATTAGCCTCAAAGTTTCTTGCCACTGTCTGGATGCGTCCGTCAACGTCAACATAGCGACTTCTATTGAACGGTGCTACTGCAGCCATGTTGGTGGAGGTAACATCTATATTGAGCAGGTCTCCGATGGCAATTATCGGATCCGGCTGGACATTTACCTGAGCCAGAACCTCTGCTGGAAGGGTTTCAGCATCAATAAGATAAGGTACTTTTTTAGGAGCTGAACATGATGCGGCCAACAGCAGCGCAACTGCGCTTACCACAAGAGGACGTATTTTCAGTGTCATTGCAATGATTGTTCTTGGTTGAAATAATTGGTGCAAATTTTTGTGCAAAATTATGTAATTTCTGTCACATATCCAAAAAGAACGGTAATAATTGCAAGTAAAAATTATGAGCTTTATCCAAATTACTGTTATATAATTCCAATTGAATGGAACATTGCTGCGTAGTATTCTGCCTTTTTGTCAAGTGCAAGCGGGTATGCACGTGAAGTGGAGGGCATTCTCCATATCGTTGTGTTTCTTGGCCCCGGAACATGACATCCAATTTGGGGCGCTTCGGTTCCCGTAAGTTCAGCAAGAACCCCGGCCGCTTTTTCTCCTGTTGTTACCAGTGCTTTGCACTCCGGCATTTGGTCAAGTAAGCCGTCAAGATTGACAGGCTTTACAATTTCCAGAAATTTGTCAGAGGCATTTCCTGCCAGCCTCCGCACCGCTGCACCGGTGTCACTGAGCGCTATGTGCTTTTCTGTCATTAATTCAATAATCTCCTGAAGCCTATAATGGCGCGTATCTTTATCATACAGGGCCAGTGGATTATCAAGGAAAATCAAGCCCATAATTTTCCAGAAGTCATTGGTCCGGTTGGGATAATAGAATTTCATGTCCCACCTTTTGGGTTGCGGAGGAAATGTACCCATAATCAGCACCCTTGCACCCGCGGGCACAAAAGGCTCAAACGGATGTTCCTCAATGGGGATTTCTATTTGTGAATCCATAATTTCAGATTTGTTAATATTTTGATTTTAAACAATTGGGCCGTGGGGATTGTTTCTAAGTAAAAGCATAACATAACCAAAATTCACCACAATGATTGACCTTTCCACCACCATATTCAGAGTTTCCTCCAAGCAGGTACTTCCCACCGCCGGGACTTTATTGATTTCCGATCCTTTCAGTACGGACCGCATGTTCAGCCATTCGGTTGTGTCAATTATAGATTATCTCCCCACAGAGGGTGCCACGGGTGTGGTAATGAATAATCCTGCCGGATATAATCTTGATGAAGTTCTTGACGGGGTACCCCGGGAAAGCAATATTCCGGTTTACTGCGGTGGTCCTTTAGGCCAGAACAGATTATATTTTTTACACACATTCGGGCCTGAATTGATTCCCGGTGCCAGGGAATATGCTCCCGGCCTTTATGTAGGAGGCGATTTTGACGCTATGGTAGATATCATCCGGAGCGGTTATGATATTGAAGGATGTGTAAGGTTCTTTATCGGTTACAGCAGTTGGACTGCTGGCCAACTTGAAGGTGAAATTAATAACGGTTCATGGGCTCTTGCCGGTTCTGAAATTTCTAATTCAGAGATTTTTGACGGAAGCGGTGACTCTTATTGGCACCGGATGGTACGCAGGATGGGAAAGAACTTCAGATCATGGAGCTTAATACCCAAGCATGTAATCAACAACTGATTTCAAAAGTCATGGAGGATGGATTAAAAGACAGACCGTCACGTGCAAACACCATTGAAAGTACTCCATTCTCAGCCAGTTCTTCAGGTGTTCCTGTATGGATGTGATGACTGCCATCCAGAACCCAAAGAATATCAGCCATGCGCAAGGCCATTTCCAGATCATGGGTGGAAAACAGCACTGCCTTATTTTCTTTACGAGTGATTTCTCTCATCAGCCTGAAAAGCCTGAATTTGGAAGGATAATCAAGGAAAGCTGAAGCTTCATCAAGGAGGAGCAGGGGAGTGTCCTGAGCCAGGGCTTTGGCAATGAAAACCCTTTGCCTTTCGCCGTCACTCAGCGTGTCCACAATTCTTTCCTTTAAATGGACGGTACCGGTCAGTTCCATGGCCTTGTCAACAATTTTCCTGTCGTGATCAGAAAGGCCACCCCAGAAACCTGAGTAAGGACTTCTTCCCAGACCGATAAGCTCTGTTGTTGTAACCATACCCATTGAGCCCCTGTCAGGAAGAACAACAGATACAAGGCGTGCCAGCTCTTCCGCAGAAGTGTCTGCCACAGAATGACCCATCAAATTAACCTCACCTGAGAGTGGATGTTCAAAGCCACATAATGTACGTAACAAAGTACTCTTACCGGCTCCGTTAGGGCCGATAAGACAGGCAAAGGTCCCGGCTTGGAGGCCAACGTTCAGTCCTTTGGAAATTTCTACTGTTTTTCCTCTTTTATAACCGGTGGTGAGAGATTTTAACTCAATAACCATATACAAATGCCGGCTCTCTGAAAAGGGAGAGCCGGAACTGTGCGCATGAAGGGACTCGAACCCATACGTCCTGAGACATTAGATCCTAAGTCT
>CAZNBD010000084.1:0-5524 GCA_964571405.1 uncultured Bacteroides sp.
GTGGTACTGATCCTGTCCATTGACGCCTTTGACCCTCAGATATTCTTCATGTCAAACGACCTCTACGGAAAAATTCAGCTCCCCGTCTGCATAATTTATATTGCGTACTTCTTCTTCTCTATGTGGAAATCACCACACAGACACCGCTACTTCTGGCGCCACCTCTACATCCTGATCCTCTCCATCCCTTACTCCCTCATATTCAAGAGCCTGCCAATACATGTGGACTGCCCTGCACCACTGGCATACGCCATGCACTTTGTCCCCGCGTCACGCGCCATCCTGGCCATGGCATTCATCGTAACCTTTGCTTCCAAAGACAGAATATTCGGAATATTCATATCATACTCCACCATCCTGGTACTGGTGGTTTACTTTGCCTCCCTCATTTTTTACATCCATGAAAGCGGACCAAACCCCGCCGTAACGGATTACTGGCAGGCAATCTGGTTTGCATTCATGGAAACCACCACATTAGGAGCATCATTTTATCCCGTAACAACATACGGCAAGGCCGTGGCAATAATCTGCTCCGGAATGGGAATAGTAATGCTCCCCATCTTCACGGCATACCTCACCAACGCCGTCAAAGTCTACGTCTCAGACTCCATCTCCCGCGCCCACTCCCACCCAAAACAGTAATCCCCCACCGCATTAAGGAGAATCCGTATAGGCCGCCCCTTTTGTTTTATTGAAAAAATTGTGTAATTTTGCCGCTGAAAACCGGTTCGGTAAATTACATAATTTTTTGCACCATGAGATTCAAAGCATTAGCAGCCATATTTGCAGCCGCAGCTCTCACCTGCGCCGCTCAGCAGGCTCCAAAATATATTTTTTACTATATCGGTGACGGAATGGGAATGGGTCCCGTCAACGCCGCCGAGACTTACAACCGCATGGTGCTCCATGGTTCTGAACCCCTGCTGATGCACACATTCCCCGTGGTTGGTTGGTCTCAGACATACTCCGCCAACGTACCGGTCACCGACTCCGCCGCTGCCGGCACAGCTCTCTCCTCCGGAAGCAAGACCAATAACGGAATGTTGGGAATGAACCCTGACTCAGTGAACGTCACCAGCATCGCCGCCGAACTGTTTGAACGCGGATACGGTGTGGGAATCGCCACCAGCGTGGCCGCTGATGATGCAACTCCCGGCGCGTTTTACGCCCACGTGCCGTACCGAAAGATGTATTACCCCATTGACACAATGCTGGCCCGCTCCGGATATCAGTTCATTGCCGGTGCAGGAATACAGGGCCTCAAGGACGCCGACGGAAACCCGACGGACATCCCGCAGCTCCTTGCTGCCGAAGGAGTAACAGTGGTCCGCGGACCTGAAGGCGCCGCATCCCCGGCAGCTCCGCGCAAGCTCCTCCTCAACACCGAGGGAACCGCACCCTGGAACATCGGGTACACAATTGACTCAATTGCCGGAGTACTCTCACTCCCTGAAATTGCACAGGCATGCCTGCGTCAGCTCACTGAAACCTCCCCTGACGCATTCTTCATGATGGTGGAAGGAGGAAACATTGACCATGCCCTCCATGCCAATGACGGAGGAGCGGCTGTAAAGGAAATCCTCAACTTCAACCAGGCCCTTGCCGTTGCATTTGATTTTTACAAGGAACACCCCGATGAAACCCTCATCGTGGTAACGGCTGACCACGATACCGGAGGAATGGCTCTCCAGTGGAACGCCCTCAATATCCGGAATATAGATTACCAGCGCATCAGCAAGGAACGCTTCAGCGAGTACTGCAAGAACCTCCTCAACAGCCGCAGCGAATACACCTGGGACGATATGAAACAGTATCTTCAGGACAATCTCGGTCTGTTCGGCCCGATACCCGTCAGCGAGGAAAACGAGGAAAAACTCCGTCAGATGTTCAACACCACATTTGAACAGCACCGCGCCGGAGATGACCAGCAGACACTGTACGCCTCATTCAATTCTTTTGCCGTGGAAGTATTCAGGATATTCAACAACGCCGCCGGATTTGCTTTCACCAACACCGGACACAGCGGAAACCCCGTGCCCGTTTACGCCGTGGGATGCGGAGCTGAACGCTTCAGCGGTTTCACAAATAACATTGACATACCTGAACGCATCCGCGCAATCGCCGGACTGCGTTGAAATCATAGAGCCTCAACAACTTATGCCGGCAGTCAAGCCCAAGAAAGCACTCGGTCAGCACTTCCTCAACGACCTCGGAATCGCCAACCGCATCGCATCCACCCTGGATGCTTACACCTCCGTGCCCGTTCTGGAAATAGGGCCCGGAATGGGGGTGCTCACCCGCTTCCTGCTGGAAAAACATTCCCCGGAACTCGTAACTCTCGCAGAGATTGACTCCGAGAGCGTGCAGTACCTCAAGGCCAACCTCCCTCAGCCGCAGCCCCGGATAATTGAAGGAGATTTCCTCACAATGGATCTGGACGCCCTCTTCCCCGGCTCCGAACCAATAACCATTATCGGAAATTACCCTTATAACATCTCCTCACAGATTTTCTTCCGGGTTCTGGATTATAAAGACCGCGTTATCTGCTGCAGCGGAATGCTCCAGCGCGAGGTGGCCGAGAGAATGGCCGCCGCTCCCGGCTCCAAGGCCCGCGGAATACTCAGCGTCCTCCTCCAGGTGTGGTATGACGTGGAATACCTCTTCACCGTCAGCGAGCACGTTTTCACCCCGCCCCCAAAAGTAAAGAGCGGTGTGATACGCCTGACCAGAAACAATGTCACTGACCCCGGATGTGACTGGCAACTCCTCCGCACCGTGGTCAAGACAACCTTTGGAATGAGGCGGAAAACAATCCGGAACAGCGTCCGCTCTCTCCTCCCGCCCTCAGCAGCACCGGATCAGGTGCCGTATGCAGCTCTCAGACCGGAGCAGCTCTCCGTTCAGCAATTTATTGAACTCACCAATCATATAGCTCAGCTCAGAGTACAATGAAAGAATTTACAGAAGAGTCACTGGAGCACATCCGCAGCATTATTGACGCACATGACCAGGCCGCTTGTCATGAGCTGCTTTCTTCTCTGCACCCCGCTGATATAGCTGAGCTTTACCAGAGCCTTGACCTCAATCAGGCCGAGTATCTCTTCAGCCTCCTTGATGAGGAAAAAGGTGCGGACGTCCTGATGGAGCTTGATGAGGACCAGCGCCTCAAGCTCCTCTCTGACATGCCCGCTGAGGAAATCGCCAAACAGATTGACCACCTGGACACTGACGATGCCGTGGACCTCATTCAGCAGCTGGATGAGGACGAGCGTGATGAAATCCTCTCCCACATTGATGACGTGGAGCAGGCTGGGGACATCATTGACCTGCTCAAGTACGATGAGGACACAGCCGGCGGTCTCATGGGTACGGAGATGATTGTGGTGAACGAGAACTGGTCCATGCCCGAGTGCATCAAGCAGATGCGCCTTCAGGCCGAGGACATGGATGAGATATATTATGTGTACGTTGTGGACAATGATGATAAACTCCGCGGCACATTCCCTCTCAAAAAAATGCTCACCCACCCCTCCGTCTCAAAAATCAAGCACGTGATGGAGCCGGACCCCGTCAGCGTTAAAGTTGACACTCCGGTGGATGAGGTGGCCCTGGACTTTGAAAAATATGACCTGGTGGCAATGCCCGTTGTGGACTCAATCGGACGTCTACTCGGTCGGATAACAGTCGATGACGTAATGGACCAGGTACGTGAGGCTTCTGAACGCGACTACCAGCTGGCTTCAGGTATCTCCTCTGACGTAGACGCGGATGACTCTATCTTCGCTCAGACAAAAGCCCGCATACCCTGGCTCCTGATCGGTATCGCATCAGGACTCCTCGCCTCCGTAATCCTCGGAACATTTGAAGCGCAGCTCCAGGCCGTAACCGCCCTGGCCCTCTTCATACCAATAATCGGAGGCACCGGTGGTAATGTCGGAGTTCAGGCTTCGGCAATCGTCGTACAGGGTCTGGCCAACGGCTCCCTGGACATCAAGCACTTTGCTTCTCAGCTCGGAAAGGAACTCCTCATCGGACTCCTCAACGCAACAGTCATAAGCGCCGTCGTACTGGCTTACAACCTGGTGACAATGCCTAACGACCTCGCAGTAACACTCTCAGTGTCAGTGTCCCTCTTCATCGTAGTGATGTTCGCAACCCTCCTCGGAACTGTCGTACCCCTGACACTGGAAAAACTGCACATAAATCCGGCCCTCGCCACCGGACCCTTCATCCAGATTTCCAATGACATTCTCGGGCTGATAATTTACGTGCAGATTTCCACCTTCTTCCTCAGATTATCCCTCTGACCTCACGGCCTCCCGCCGGTAATGATAAAATTTAAGGTCTTACCTCCCTGCAATTTTTTTTGGTGTATATAAAGAATTTTTACTATTTTTGGCAAAAATATAAGAAGTCCACATACTTAACCTTAAAACCCCAACATGGACATTAACGATCCCAAACTTGATCAGGCACCTATTGCCGGTCAGGAGTCTCTTGACGAAGCGGTGGCAGCTGCCCCTGCCGCAGGAATTGAAAAGGCAGAAGATAAAGAACTTACCGCCGGTGCCGAGGCACTGATGGAGGAGGAAATAATGGAGGCTGACGCCGAGGAAGACGCTCCGGAAGAAATGGCTCCCGCCACTCTTGAAAGCGTCCTCTCAACAGCACACTCCCTCCTGGAAAAAGACCCCGCTGATTTCTCCAATGAAGAACTGCGCCGCCTCCGCCAGCAGTTCAGCATGATTTACAGCTCCGCTCAGGAGCAGCAGGTGCCCGCTGAAGCTGTGGAAGATGCCGAAATTGTTGCTCAGGAAGACAACGGAATGTCTCTCCGCCAGCAGTTTGATGCCGTGATTGAGGAACTTCGCGCGCGTAAAGCCGCTTGGACCGCGGCTCAGGAGGCAATCCGGGCAGAGAACCTCCGCCTCAAGAACGAGATCATTGACCAGATCCTCGCAATGGCCGAAGATACGGACAATGTTAACCGGACATTCCCCCAGTACCGTGAACTCCAGGATAAGTTCAATGCCGTTGGTGATGTGGACCCCACTGAAGACTCTTCTGTCTGGAAACGTTTCCAGGATGCAAGAGAAAAATACTCTGATAACCTCAAGATTAACAAGGAACTGCGTGATTACGACTTCAAGAAAAACCTCTCCGAAAAAGAAGCACTCCTCTCTGAAGCCACTGCCCTGGCAGATGATCAGGACGTTATCACCGCATACCGTCGCCTCCAGGACCTCCATAATAAATGGCGTCAGATTGGACCCGTTGCCAAGGAACTCCGTGAAGACATCTGGAACAGATTCCGCTCCGCAAGCGCTGAAATAAACAAACGTTATCAGGCTTACTTTGAGGAACGTAAAGCCCGTGAAGCCGAGAACGAAGCCGCCAAGACCGCAATCTGTGAGCGCATGGAACTCATTGACCTTGCTTCTCTCACATCATTCAACGCCTGGGAGAAAGCTACTGCTCAGGTACTTGAACTCCAGGCAGAATGGAAAACTCTCGGATTCGCATC
>CAZNBD010000085.1:0-5063 GCA_964571405.1 uncultured Bacteroides sp.
CCATCCCCACGAGGCACAGAACCCCACCCTTATAGACATTAACAAACTGAAATAAATGGAAACAGTAAATGCTGTAGGTCGCCGCAAGGCCGCCGTTGCACGTGTGATTGTCAAGGAAGGTTCCGGAAACATCACCATCAATAAACGTGCCCTGGAAAAATATTTCCCCTCTTCAATCCTTCAATATATTGTAAAACAGCCCCTGTCAGTGCTTGAAGTAGCTGAGAAGTATGACATTTTTGTCAATCTTGACGGTGGCGGCTACAAAGGCCAGGCAGAAGCCCTCCGTCTCGGTATTGCGCGCGCACTGGTAAAAATCAACCCCGAGGATAAGAGCATCCTGCGCAAGCATGGCTTCATGACCCGTGACCCCCGTTCAGTTGAACGTAAAAAGCCCGGTCAGCCCAAAGCCCGCAAACGCTTCCAGTTCTCCAAGCGTTAATCTTTTTCAGGAGAACATTAATCAGAGTTTAGCATCTAAACCCGGCAGATGGACTCCATGTCCCTACCCCCGGGTTGCTTAAAAAACAAGAAAGTAAACTACAAAACAATGGCTAATCCCACTTTTGATCAGCTCCTTGAAGCAGGTTGCCACTTTGGCCACCTCAAACGCAAATGGAACCCCGCAATGGCTCCCTATATCTTCATGGAGCGTAATGGTATCCACATAATCGACCTCTATAAGACCGAGGCTAAACTGGCAGAGGCTGCAAATGTACTGCGCGGCATGGCTCGCCAGGGTAAGAAGGTACTCTTCGTAGCCACAAAGAAGCAGGCCAAGCAGGTTATTGCAGACCTTGCTGCTTCAATCGGTATGCCTTACGTAATTGAGCGCTGGCCCGGTGGTATGCTCACCAACTTCCCCACCATCCGCAAGGCCGTCCGCAAGATGACTCAGATTGACAAGATGACCAAAGACGGTACATTTGACAATCTTTCCAAGCGTGAACGCCTCCAGATCACCCGTCAGCGCGCCAAGCTGGAAAAGACTCTGGGCTCTATCGCAGACCTGAACCGTCTTCCCGCCGCAATCTTTGTGGTTGACGTTCTGAAAGAGCGTATCGCTGTTGCCGAGGCTAACCGTCTGGGTATCCCCGTATTCGCAATGGTTGACACCAACTCAGATCCCAACACAGTGGATTACGTGATTCCCGCCAATGACGATGCCTCCAAGAGCATTGAACTCATTGCCGGCACACTGGTAGCCGCCATGGCAGAAGGACTTGCTGAGCACAAGGCTGAAAAGGCTGACGCTGAAGCCGCTGAGGCAGAAGCAGCCGCCAACGCCGCACCCCGCCGTGAGCGTCGCCGCGTACGCCGCGAGGAAGAACCCGCAGCTGAGGAAACTGTTACCGTAGCTGCCGAGGAAGAAACTCCCGCCGCTGAATAAATCATTTCCGCAAGTCCCGGTTTCCGGGGCTTGCAATTATTAACCTGAATAACATCTCAATAAGATATGGCAATTTCAATGGCAGAAATCACAAAGCTGCGCAATCTGACCAGCGCCGGCATTGTGGACTGCAAAAAAGCCCTTGAGGAAACTAACGGTGACATGGATGCCGCCGTTGAAATCCTCCGCCAAAAAGGTAAAGCTGTAGCCGCCAAGCGCGAGGACCGTCAGGCCGCCGAAGGATGCGTGCTCGCCAAGAACGAAGGCAACTTCGCCGCTATCGTGGCTCTGTGCTGCGAAACTGACTTTGTGGCCAAGAACGCCGGATTCGTTGCCCTCACACAGAAGCTCCTTGACGCCGCCATGGCCAACAAGGTGCAGAGCCTGGATGAGCTCAAGGCACTGATGCTGGACGGCCAGACTGTGGCTGACCTCATCACTGAGGAAAGCGGTAAGACCGGTGAAAAGATTGAGCTCGGACGCTACGAGTGCCTGGAAGCTCCCTCCACCACTTCTTACAACCACCTGGGCAACAAGCTCAGCACCATTGCCGGTTTCAACCAGGAAGGTGTTGACTATCAGGTAGGTCGCGACGTGGCCATGCAGATTGCATCAATGAATCCTGTGGCTATTGACCGTGCTTCTGTTCCTGAGGCCACTGTTACTTCCGAGCTCAATGTAGCTATTGAAAAGACCAAGGAAGAACAGGTTAAGAAAGCAATTGACGCCGCTCTGAAAAAGGCCGGCATCAACCCCAACCTTGTTGACTCCGAGGATCACATCGAGAGCAACATCGCCAAGGGCTGGCTCACTCAGGAAGAGGCTGAAAAGGCTCGCAAGATCGCTGCCGAAACCGGCGCCGCCAAGGCTGCAAACCTCCCCGAAGCTATGATCAACAACATCGCCCAGGGTCGTCTGAACAAGTTCTTCAAAGAAAACTGCCTGATGGAACAGGAATTCGTTAAGGACGGAGAACTCACCATCGGCCAGTATCTTGAAAAGACTGCAAAGGGTCTCGTTGTGGTTAACTTCAAGCGCGTAAACCTCAACCAGGATTAATATTCTGTCTGTCTCAGGCAGTAAGCAATAAAAAAAAGAATGCAGGGTGTCAACGGCACACTGCATTCTTTTTTTTGTATCTGTGAGAGTTATAAGCTCACCACTCCTCAGCTCTTAATGTCATAACCTAATGAGCGGAGATGTCTGAGCATATCATATGACATGGCCTCACGGTAATAACTGATTATGTGTCCGGCCCAGTCATTTGTGCTCTTGGTACCGGCGCGTGTGGCGTTATAATCCGTTACAATCTTATCATACTGGAGGAGCTGTTCCTTCACGTCATCAGTATTATACCTGTTCTGATGAATTACCAGAGGCAGCGGTTCCTTGGGTTTCAGATCCGGGAGCTCACGTGGAACACCAAGACACAGACCGCAGACCACAAACACACCCTGAGGCAGGCCCAGGATCCGTGCAATGGCCTCAGGGTCTTTTGTACGGGCATATCCCACACAGCATGTGCCCAGACCGTAAGACTCGGCGGCCACCAGGGCGCTCATCATGGCCAGGGCCGCATCCACGGTTCCTACTGTGAACCCGTCCAGAGTATCATAGAAGGGTGGCATTTCAATTCCCTTGGCATCAGCAATGGTCTTAATCTTATAATAATCAGAGCAGAAGACAAGGAAGCGGTTACAGGTCTTTATCTGCTTCTGACCTGTGAGCTCATAGAGCTGTTCCTTGACTGCCTGGTCAGAGACATCAATGACACTGAACTGCTGACCATTGTAACTGGTGGGGGTATTCTGAATGGCTTTATATATCAGGGCGAGGGCTTCCTCCGGAATATCCTCCCGCTCATAACGGCGGATACTGCGCCGCTGGAGTAATGTTTCCTGTACGTTTTTCATAATGTTGAGTTATAAACATTCCATACACAAAACACTTGTGCAGCCCAATGAGTTCACATAACAAAATTTAACAGGAAAATAGACACCCCCGCTTACACTTTTTTGCCTGACAGGGTGGGTTATTGTGTGAAAAAATCGTAACTTTGCTGCTTGAAAGCAAGAGCTTTCACACACCAGAGAATTGTGTTAAAAAATTGACTATAACCAACGATTTCTACGTTATGAGTAAAGAAAAGAAATTCTTGACCTGTGACGGTAATCAGGCAGCTGCGCATGTAAGTTACATGTTCAGTGAAGTGGCTGCCATCTATCCCATCACCCCCTCCTCAACCATGGCGGAGTATGTGGATGAATGGGCTGCGGCAGGACGCAAGAACATCTTCGGCGAGACCGTTTTAGTACAGGAAATGCAGAGTGAAGGCGGAGCCGCCGGTGCCGTACACGGTTCACTCCAGAGCGGTGCCCTCACCACCACTTACACTGCATCCCAGGGTCTGCTGCTGATGATTCCCAACATGTACAAGATTGCCGGCGAACTTCTGCCCAGCGTCTTCCATGTATCCGCACGTACCATTGCCTCTCACGCCCTGAGTATCTTCGGTGACCATCAGGATGTGATGTCAGTACGTCAGACCGGATTTGCCATGCTGGCAGAGGGTTCTGTTCAGGAGGTAATGGATCTGTCCGGAGTGGCACATCTGGCTTCTATCAAGAGCTCTGTGCCCTTCGTCAACTTCTTTGACGGCTTCCGTACATCTCATGAAATCCAGAAGATTGAGGCTCTCTCAGAAGAAGACCTCGCTCCCCTGCTGGACCGTGAAGCCCTGGCCAAATTCCGCGCCCGCGCTCTGAGCCCCCAGGATCCTGTTTCCCGCGGCATGGCTGAAAACGGTGACGTTTTCTTCCAGCACCGTGAGGCTTGCAACAAGCATTACGAGGCTGTTCCTGAAATCGTAGAACAGTACATGGCTGAAATCTCAAAGATTACAGGACGTGAATATAAGCTCTTCAATTATTACGGTGCTCCTGACGCTGACCGTGTAATCATTGCCATGGGTTCCGTTACCCAGGCCATTGAAGAAGCCATTGACTCCCTGACCGCAAAGGGTGAGAAAGTGGGTCTGGTGGCTGTTCACCTTTACCGTCCTTTCTCCGCAAAGCACCTGCTTGAAGCAATTCCTGCAACAGCCAAGCGCATTGCCGTGCTTGACCGCACAAAGGAACCCGGCGCAACCGGCGAGCCCCTTTACCTTGATGTCAAGGAAGTATTTTACGGCCGCGAGAACGCCCCCCTCATTGTAGGCGGTCGTTTCGGTCTGGCATCAAAGGATACCACCCCCTCCCAGATTCTGACAGTGTATGAGAACCTGGCACTTCCCATGCCCAAGGATCACTTCACCCTCGGAATCGTTGATGATGTTACCTTCACTTCCCTGCCCCTTCTTCCTGAAGTGGCTCTGGGAGATCCCTCCACTTATGAGGCCAAGTTCTACGGCCTCGGTGCTGACGGTACTGTAGGTGCCAACAAAAACTCAGTTAAAATTATCGGTGACAACACCAACAAGTACTGCCAGGCATACTTTGCATATGACTCAAAGAAGAGCGGCGGTTTCACCTGCTCACACCTCCGTTTCGGAGACAAGCCCATCCGCAGCACTTACCTGGTAAATACTCCCAACTTTGTGGCATGCCATGTACAGGCTTACCTGAACATGTACGATGTTACCCGCGGTCTGCGTGACGGCGGCACATTCCTGCTC
>CAZNBD010000086.1:0-5033 GCA_964571405.1 uncultured Bacteroides sp.
CTTTTGATGCTATTGTTGAAGCTAATCCTAACGGAAGATTAATTGAAAAATAAATACCATGCTCAGGAAATTACGCAATATAAAGCTTGATCCCAGCCAGGCTTATCTGATAATATTCAGTGAGGTGGCATGGATATTCTTTTTATTCGCTTTCTTTTTGGAAGTGATCATGATCTTTTACGGAAAAAATACCTTGGAAGTTAAGGGTATGATGTTGTTATGCGTAATGGGGCCACTTATATATATATCTTGTCTCATTAATCATATATTCATTTGTAGAGTAATACCATTGAGGATAGTTTTCTTAATTGAAGGATTAATATTTCTCATTATTGCCTCCATAATACACACTTGTATACAATAATAAGTGTTAAATTTACAAAAAAATATAACGCCAATAATTTGCATTTTTAAAAATAATAATTAAATTTGCGAGCGAACCTTAATCAATCGCTTGCCATGAAAGCTTCTTCATTACTTTCTTTGGTTCTCATCGCTTTATCAGCTATGGGGGCAGTTACGGCGCAAGTTAGCCTAAGAGATTATTCCATTGTGCCTCCAGCCCCTGAGGTTGCGTCCCTGATGGCTTTTAAGGATTATCCTGTGGATAATTTCCGAGGAATTCCTACCATAAGTCTTCCCATTTACTCTCTGAGGAGCGGCTCAATTGACTTACCCATCACACTTTACTATCACGGCGGAGGTATCAGAACAGATGAGAAAGTAGGAAACGCAGGTTTAGGTTGGAATGTGATTTGCGGAGCAGTTATTTCACATACTGTTTACGGGGCTCCGGATGATGCAAATACACGCATGCATGGATTATACCATCTGAATTCTTCTGAACTTCAGTTTCGTGAAAGATTGGCCGACAGAGTCCTGGATTACAATCCTATGAATGTGGATCAATCAGCAGATATCTCATGGCAAAATTCTTTGGGTGCATCATATACCTTTGGGCAAGCAGATCTTGCAAATGATATTTATAGTTTATCGGGGTGCAATATGTCAGCTACTTTTGTCAGGGACAGAAACGGAAAAACTACAATTTCCTCTGACCAACCCATTACTATTACAAATACCAATAACGCGCCCACAATAACAGATGGAGGCTGTGACGGATGGGGTTTTGATATAAAAGATGGAAATGGTTTGACGTACGAGTTCTTGACACAGGACAGGACACGTTATGATTTTCATTACGGTTCCCCATTGTTAACTCAGCAGGAGGACTCTATATATTATGCTTCGTCCTGGCATCTGGATAAGATTAAGGATTTGTGCGGTAATGAGATTTCATTCACATATAAAAAGCGGTCTGGTAGGCTTATTCAGGATTTGTCACATCCATTTTCAAGGGGATATTCCAATCCTAAGATAGGACAGTATTCTGAGGCAGAAGTATATTCTGTTTCCAGCGTAATTTATTATCCTCAGATACTTCAGCAGGTTGAAGCAAATGGCATAAAAGTCAAATTCACTTATGTACATGAGGGTACTTCACATTCAGAGGCGTTGATAAAGACTATTGAAATAATCTCGCCTGACGGCCCCACAAGAACATATACATTCAATTATTCAGGTATTCTCCTGAATTCCATAAAGGAGGGTGAACAGATTATTTATTCTTTTGACTACAACATGGAATGGGATACTGAACTTGGATATTACTATCAGGATTTTGGTGGCTTCTTTAATGAGAACGGAGCCTACTCTCTGATTCCGGATGCAATATTGGGCAATAAGGAGGTTGGGCGAAATGCTGACAGAAGTGTTTCTATCAACCACTCACACTCCCTTGAACTTCTCAAAATTAAATACCCCACGGGTGGTTATACTGAATTTGAGTGGGAAAACAATACTTTCCAATATGTGAACTCCTCCGAGTACCGGGGGCGTATCAATGATGTTGAAATCCTTACACGAACGGTAGTTGATACATTGAGATTTTGTTTGGAAGAAGGTTACTCCAAATTGAAAATTATTAATTGGCATGTTCAGAAAAATGAAAATGTTTCATTAGACCTTACACGTTATTTTCTGATGAATCCGGCCAATATCGTAACCACAACGTACGATGATGAACATGATGCAACCACGGCAAACTATAACACAGCATACCCGCCGTATTACCCTCATGTGCTTATACGCGAACACTACTCACAAAAAATTGAGGGAGTTTATTTTTTAGACAAAAAAACTATTGAAATAGACGGGATGAATCTTCCCATAAACTTAACTCTGTCTCCAGGCTACTATGATTTTGAATTGGTAAACCCACTGAGTATTCAGGGTGAGGAAGATTTTTTGAGCCGATACTTCCTTTATCATGATTGTGAGCCGGGATATATCTTTATCCGAAAAGATGTTTTAGATACTGATGTCGGAGATGGACGTGAGTATTGGTGCGGGATGAGAATCAAACGCATCAAGTCATACACAGGTAAGTCAGATGACGTGCCTATGATTAATTATTACTATTATAATGTCTCACGTGATCCCAATTATACCACGGGTACAGTGCAGATGTTGCCAAAATATGACCATATGCATTACATGTGGTTCCCCAGTCCTAATATTCCAGGGAATGAAACAACAGAGGTCTACAGTATGGGGGGCTCCGCGTTTCCTGGAACTCCTATAGGCTCATATACAAATATTGAGTACCCTCAGTCAATGGTCTGTATGGGGACTGAAGACCGGATGGAGCCTAACAGTTATTTGGGAAATAAGGCCGAGACCTTTTATTATTCAAGTGCACGTACTCCGGGAAATGAGGACTACAATAGCACTCATTTTCTTCCATATCAGCCCGTTGGTGCCCGGATGTTCACTTCAAGAGCTCATAGACGAGGTAATTTGGAGCGTCATTCATATATAAACGCTTCACTGCCGGTTCGCTCTGAGGAATATTCCTATAATATATTTGAATCTGAAAATCTTCCGCTTCTTACAACCAATCCTTTCGTGGTGGTAGATTTTACCCGCGTACTCCTGAATAATAATGGATATTATGATTATGGTATAGGAAAGTACACTCTCATTCCTTACAATAAAACTATTCGTTGGATGCGAACTGTTGAAGAAAATGGTATTGAGAGCGTAAAATCGTACGAATATTTTTATGATGAATATACAGAAAATAGAGACTATAATCTTGTCAAGGCTGTAAGGGAAACTGACAGGAGTGGGTTGGAGTCAGTGACTTATTATACTTATCCACAATCAGGTGGAATAAAACTTCCATATCCGGAGACGCAGATAACTCTTTGCGGCAATAGTGTGATAAATGCTGAACGCACAGAATACAACCCGCAAACATGGCTGCCTCTCAGAAAATTCAATATGACCTCATCAGGATCCTTAAATAATCTGATTTCAAGCAACGGACTAACAAGCACTCAGCAGAAAGAACTGATAAATAATCTGACTTTTTCATATAGATATAACAGCCGCGGGAACCTGATAGAAATTTCTTACGCTGGCAATGTTCTGGCTTCATATCTGTGGGGGTATAACGGATTGTACCCGATAATTGAGGCAATAGGGATAGATTATGAAACCCTTGAACTTGAAGCCTTGAATGCCGGACTTTCGGCCAATGATATAAACGGCATGAAAATTTCAGATAATTCAAGGATTTCTTCAGCAGCTGCTGCTTTGAGATTAAATCTTAATACAAACTCTATTTCAGGAATAAGCTATGACTGGTTTAACGGCATTCTGCATTTTACTGATGCACGTGGTCTACGCACTTCCAACAGTTATGACACACATGGCCGGCTTTCTGAAGTGAGGGATTTCAACAATTATTTGATAACCAGACATCAATATCACTATGCAACAGAAGATTAATATAAAATTCAAAGTTTTGACGATATTGCTGCTTATGTCTGCGTTATGTCATGGAGATATGTTCGGCATCAATCCTGACTTGAATTATCCCAGGATTGGTGATATGGTTGAACTGCTTGAGATTGACAACATAAAATCAAGTTCAACAGAAGGACCCAAATTGATAGATTTAAGCAATTCATCTATTTCAGGAATTTCTTATTTGAAAGTCTACGCTCCGGCCCGGGAAGATACGGTCACTGAAATGATGGTTTTCCGTAATAACAGAGTGGAGTATCTCTTTTCTGAAAACGGATTACTTCTCACGTCCCATTTCTACCAACCCGGAGAAAGCAGAACATACATGCCCTCATTACCTTATCTTCAAGGACAGGACAGCACATTTCAGGTTGAATCCGGAGGTTTTCTCACAAAAATTGGAAACTTTTCCTCTGAGGGATTACAGACCGGTCACATCTCTTTTAATACAAAAATCATTACCTTTGACGGTGATACATTGGAATATGTTGAGAGTCTGACCACGCAAATTTCTGAGAGCCTGATATATCAGAATGGCGATACTTTGATCCATACCGGATTGCAGGAGAAATATCTTGTCAACGGATATCGGTACCCTATGCTTACATTAAGTGATGATTTACTGATTTCCTTGCAGGGTGATACAATTGATCACATTCGCAAGTGGGAGGCTATCTCACTCAATCATCAAGAGGAAAGAATCAAAAACGACCCATTAAACGAAATGATACGCAATTCTCTGAAGAATGTGGAAAAACCGCATGGTACCCATCATGGTGGGATCTCCAATGGAAGCAATTCTTATAGACAGGGAAATTTCCAATGGGATCCTGATTCAAAGATTCTCACAGTACTGCCATCATTAAATGAAAGTTCATCAGAGTCCCAGTATATTATATGTGATTCACATGGCTTTGTATGGGATTCAGGCAAATTTAACACAGATGGATCTCTGCAGTTATCACTTGTGAATTATCCTCCCGGGGTTTATATCTTCGGATACTTTACAGGAGAGGGCGTTAACACTTTTAAAATCTCAACTTTACAACAGTGAATTTACGGCTTTTATACATATTTTTTCTTGTAATTTTGCCGTTGTACGCCTCGGCGGGGCAGAATTACGTGCGGACTTTGGTCTATACTGACCAGTCCGGTTCTGA
>CAZNBD010000087.1:0-4913 GCA_964571405.1 uncultured Bacteroides sp.
ATATCAACTCTGCAGGCGGCCAGGCCGGAGCATTCAACGGGGTACTCCGGATGGCGCTGGAACCATGTTACGGCGTAAGGGCAGGTGGCTCCTATCTTATTGCCGTCCTTGAGAATTTTATCAGCTGCCATCTTGACCAATTCCGATGCTATCCCCTGCCCTCTCAGAGATGGGTCAACAAAGGTATGGTCTATTATTGAAATGCCTTTTATTGTGGGGAATGTTACTTCAGCTATCATATTACCGGCTGAATCATTGGCATAAATACGGTTGGGTTCTGTAATGTATTTCATTTCTGATATCATTTTTAAGTTAATACTCAACTTCCCAAGGGACCAAAGTTACTCAATGGATTCCCGGGTTTACCAGACTCCATAAGTTTCTGAGAGAAACTGAATGAGGCGGCATTGGTATCAGTGACCACTGAGAGCAGAGCCGGACCGTCAGCAGAGAGCCAGCGTTTCATGGCAGCTTCCAGTTCTGAGGGATCATCAACTGTTTCAGCCTGGAAACCTATCACTTGAGCCATCTTTCCGAAATCAGGATTTTTCAGGTCCGTCTCATTGGGAGTGAGGCCTGCCATTTCCATTTCCCATTTCACAAATGCCAGGCTGCGATTATCAGCCACAAGGAGTTTCACAGGGAGATTATACTGAATGATTGTCAGGAGTTCACCCATGAGCATTGAGAAACCTCCGTCTCCGCACAGAGCAATCACCTGACGGTCAGGACAGGCAAACTTGGCTCCAATAGCCATAGGCATTGCATTTGCCATTGAACCGTGAGAGAATGAGCCTATCATCCGTCTGTCAGACTTTGGAGTTAAGTAATGGGAAGTCCACACATTATTCATGCCTGTGTCAACTGTGAAAACAGCATTGTCATCAGCCAGGTCATTAAGCAGGCTCAACATATATTCGGGCCTGATTGCGCCTTTACTTCCGGGGTTCTTGACTGGCTCTGCAAACTTTTCCTTGATGGATGCAAAGTCTGTAAGGGCCTTATTGAGGAAAGTTGCATCGGCTTTGGGAGTAATCTTGGGCAGCAGTGATTTCAGGAAAATTGAAGCATCAGCCCTTATTCCCAAATCAACCTTGGTCTTGCGGCCCAGACGTTCAGCCCTGACATCAACCTGGATAGTTTTCTTGTCTGTGGGGAAGAAGCCAGGGTAAGGGAAATTCATACCAATAAGAATTATCACGTCTGCAGAGGCAATGGCATCTTCTGCGGACCACATGCCCAGGTAACCCATGTGTCCCACATAATTAACGCACTTGCCCATGAGTTCAAGCTGACTCTTATATGTGGTTCCAACAGGCGCTTTAACTTTTTCAGAAAGTTCATTTACCAGTTCTGCAGCTCCCTTGGCACCGGATCCGGCAAAAATGGCAACTGTTTTGGCTTCATTTATGATTTGAGCTGCTGCGTCAATCTCTTCCTGAGAGGGCTCAGGCAAGCGCTCTGTATAAATCAGATTTGTTGAGGCATATGATTCCACAGCAGGCTGACCAATCACATCTGCGGGTAATCCAATTACGCCTACCCCACCCCGTCCGACTGCTTCCTGCATGGCCGCCTGAAGCATATGGGGCACCTGAGTGGGAGTGGTGGCCATCTCATTGTAAACATTACAGTTGGAGAAAAGCAGCGTGGGATTGGTCTCCTGAAAATAATCTGTACCAAAAACAGCAGATGCACAGGTAGAGGCAATTGCCAGCACCGGCGCATTGCTCCTCTGGGCATCATAAAGGCCGTTAATCAGGTGAACATGTCCGGGTCCGCTGCTGCCTGCGCAGGCAGCGAGTTTCCCAGTCAACTGGGCTTCGGCACTTGCGGCAAATGCGCCGGACTGTTCATGACGCATGTGAACAAACTTGACGCGACCGTCCCTGACAAGTGCATCCGTAAGGTCATTTAAACTATCTCCTGTTATGGCATATATATGTTTAACCCCTGCGTCAGCTATCATTTCTGCCACCTGGTCTGCCACTTTCTTTGTATCTTTTGGTTCCATAATATATCTTTTTTATAACATAACAAAGAACAAGGAAGTAATGTCCACAGCTTAAAGCTAAATACTGTTAAATTACAAAAGAAAGGACGCTGCAGAAAAATACCCTGCAACGCCCTTAACTCTTTTTGAATCTTTAAAATTTTAAATTCCTGCGTGACCGGTGGCCAGAAGCACTACACCCACAACACCGAGTGCAATCAAGATCCACAGCAACCACTTTTCAGGAGTGGTGAATACCTTGGTTCCGGGATAATACTGGTGACGGGCCTTGATATAGAAGAACACACCGGGAAGATAAAAGAGTATGGTCACAATCAGCAGCGAGAGGTTGCTGGCAAGAACAATGTATGAACAGAATACCGTTGCGCCAATACCGATGAAAGTATAGAAAGCTCTCTGGCGAGACGATTGAATCTGAATCAAGGGAGTTGGCCGCTTGAGCTTCAGGGCACACTTCCACATGAACATACCGCTGAACAGATATGCCGGCAAAACCATAAGGCTTGTCAGATCAAGTGCGGCAGTATAAACCTGCTTTGAAGTCACAACCAGGCACATGAACACGGTCATCACAATTGAAGAGACAACCAGACCAAAGGCGGGCATTCCCTTCTTGTTCAGGCGAGTAAAGTTTTTTGGGAAAATCTTGACATTTGCCGCCTCGTAAGGAACCTGAGCACATACAAGGGTCCATGCAATCCAACCGCCCAGAATAGAGAAGATAATTGCAGCGATCACAAAGTAATATGCCCATGCACCGCAGCAGTCTCTCAAGACATATGCAACGGAGGGATCCGGAAGACTGGCAAGCTGAGGCTGGTGCTTGATGCCGAATGAGAGCACAGAAACCAGAGCATACATGAGCCATGCGCAGAGGAAGCCGATAATACCGGCCTTACCCACATCACTGGCCTTCTTGGCGCGTGAAGACATCATCACAGCACCTTCAATACCGGTAAAGCACCACAGAGTCACAAGCATTGTGGTCCGGACTTGTTCACCGACGGATCCGAGGTCTGTCAGCTGCCCCCAGAAGTCATAACTGAACATGCCCAGCTTGAAGAATATAAAGAGGATGGCCACAATGAGCACCAGAGAAACCATCTGTACAACAGTGATGAGGACATTGAGGAATGAAGCCGTCTTCAGACCTCCCACAACAACAAAATACATCAGCCATATCAGCCCAACACCAAACACAACCGTCTGCCAGCCATGCTTGAGGAATACAGGCCAAAAGGCACCCAGAGAGTCATTGAGCATAACTGCATAAGCCACATTACCGGTGGCAGTACACAACCAGTATCCCCATGCAACGAGGAAGCCGACAAAGTTACCATAACCCACCTGAGCATACTGATATATGCCGGCGTTAAGGTCACTGCGTTTGCTGCTCAAGATTTTAAACGTGTAAACAAGGAAAATCATGCCGATGCAGGTCAACACCCAGGAGATGATAACCGCACCCAGACCTGCTCCGGAGGCCATGTTCTGCGGAATATTGTAAATACCGCCGCCCACAATTGAGCTGAACACAATGGCAGTCAGGCCAATCAAGCCAAGTTTTTTAGTACTGTCTGACATAAACCGAATTTATTGAGAAGGGGTGGAAGGAATGAAGTTCCTCCCACCCCTTGTATGGATTATTTATTTAAATCTTGAATTACTTGGCAAGAGGTGCATAGCCAAAGTTCAGGAAGCCTATGCAAGTCAAGCAGTAGCCGAAAGGATTATCAGCAGGGATGTTCAGGAAGTTGTGGTAAAGGTCAATATCACCATCCTGTTCAAGCCCACGGATCTGGAGCTCATGTTTGAGGGATTTGTGGAGCCACATGCTTGCCTCGGCCTTGGCGATTTCATCGTCAATGTGAGTGTCATAGTACTGAACGTACTCAGCTGCATAACCGCCAATGAACTTGCCGTCTTTCTTGGCCCAGATGATACCGATACCGGTTGCGATAGCCTTGTGCTCGTTGTAGTTGGCACCATTGCCGGCGATGATTACCTCAAGGACAGCACCGTGTTTGAACTGGTCAGGGAGGTCGGGACGGTACTGATGTTCAGGATACTTGTCAGCAAACTCTTTAGTGATTGTCACCAGATTTCCGCGGCATTCGGGAGGAAGCACAGAAGTGTAAGGAATGACGTTGAAATTCTCGATGCGTGCCTGAAGAAGGGCTGAGTCATAGGCAAAGGTTTCGTAGGGCTGAGGGGGAATGCCATCATTAAATGCGCCTGTGCCACCGGTGATGAAGCCGAATGTTGGGTAACGTGTACCTCTCTGATCATCCATGTTGAATAAAGTTTTTAGGGTAAATAAAAGGGTTTGTTTATAATGAAAACACAGGTTTTTCAAAAAAGTTCATTATACATCATTTTTTTTACAAAAAACTGTGTTTTTGTAAGATGAATATAAAATATTACTATAAAAATAGCACAAAACGTGATTTTTATGACACATTACGTGACAAAGCTCCGTGTCATTAAACTTTCCTTTTTATATAATGTTTAAATAGTAAATTAATATTATATATTATGAGAAATGAAGAATTAAAAAAGTATTGCCTTTCACTGCCTGATGCAGTGGTAAATCAACCGTGGACTGAACCACAATACCAAATGCTTGAAACTTTCAAAGTGGGAGGCAAATGGTTTTGCCTGTTTAACCCGGATGAAAAATTCATAGACGTAAAGTGTAGTCCTGAAGTTATATCAGAGATGCAGTCCAAATACCAAGGAGCCATCCCTGCCTGGCATATGAATAAGGAGCATTGGCTTGGAGTCAAACTTGAGTCCGATATGCCGGATAGTCAAATCAAGGAATTAATCCGCAGCGGTTATCAATTGATCGTTGACCACCTTAGCGGCAAGAAGCGTCAAGAACTTGGTTCTCTGGACA
>CAZNBD010000088.1:0-4459 GCA_964571405.1 uncultured Bacteroides sp.
GGCGGATGGCGGAGGTGGACAGGCCGTGGGAGCGGAGGAGGGAATCCACCCGCTTGCCCTCCTGGTCGGGGGAGACGGGAAATTCCAGATACCGCACCGCCGCCACCTCCTTTCTGATGATAGAAAAAAGGTATCATAGTTGGGGAAAGAAGTCAACCGGCGGGCTGGAGAGAAGCCCTGAGACAAAAAAGAGCGGCCCCGGGAGGAGAGGACTTCGTAAGGAAGTCCTCTCCTCAATTTTGTTAAGTCAGCCGAATGTGATTGGATTGCAGGGAAATTCGACATATTGGAGGACTACATTATGGAAAAGTCATTGTTTGAGCAGATGGGCGGAACCTACTACCAGCAAGGCGATTATCTTATGCCAAACCTCGCCGCTCCAGAAGCCATCCCTCTTGGCATTTGGGGCCAGCGGCGGCGGAGTTATCTTCGGGAACACCGCAACCCCATATACACCGCTCTGTTTCTCAGCGGCAAATTGGACACCCACCTGACCGAAATCGACCAGCAAGCAGAAGAAATGTTTTCTCAGCTTGTAAACCAGATGGCAAAGCGGGAGGGCGTTACAGAATCCCTAAAAGCTGAAGATCAGATGGAGTGGGTGGGCCGTATGAACAGTATCCGAGAATGTATTTTAGAAACTATAGATGCAAACTTTATCTATACATAAGCAAAGCAGCGATGGGGACATTTCCCATCGCTGCTTTTTAATATGCTCCATCAAGACAATAAAAATTGCAAAATTACTTGCCTAATATAGCCTAAGCAGTTATAATGATAATGGATTGCTATAGAGAATTAATTTGAAAATGTGCGTATATCCCTCATACATTCAATAATAGAAGATGGAAAAGACAGTGAAACAAAAGCAACGATGCCAGTTTAGGTAAAGGAAGTGGGCAAGATGGCTAAAAATAAGTTGGTTTCTCCAGTTGTAAAATGGGTAGGGGGGAAACGTCAACTTTTAGATGAAATTACACCACTACTGCCCAAGCAGATTGCTACATATTGTGAGCCCTTTTTAGGTGGGGGCGCAGTTCTTTTTGCCAGACAACCTAAAAACGCCATTATCAACGATCTCAATGGTGATTTAATGTTGGTATATGAGGTTATCAGAGATGATGTTGAATCGTTGATCGTGTCTCTACAAGAACATGAAAATACATCAGAGCATTTCTATAAAGTGAGGGACTTAGATAGAGATAAAGAATCATATAAACTACTATCCAAGGTTGAAAAGGCATCCAGAATCATATATTTGAACAAAACTTGCTATAATGGTTTGTTTCGAGTAAATGCCTCTGGTGAATTTAACTCACCATTTGGTCACTACAAAAAACCAAACATCGTAAATGAACCCGTATTACGAGCTGTAAATAAATACCTATTATCACCTAATATTCAATTATTTAGCGAAGACTTTGCTACCACCCTTCAACGTGTTCCGAGAGGAGGTTTTGTTTACCTTGATCCTCCATATGACCCTGTTTCTGATACTGCAAGTTTTACAGGCTATAACAAGGGTGGCTTTGACAGAACTGAACAAATTCGGTTGAAAGAGTGTTGTGATGTCTTGACTCAGCGAGGAGTTAAGTTTTTGCTCTCTAATTCAGCTACTGCTTTTATCCGTGAACTATATGCAGAATATACCATTAGAACAGTGTATGCAAAACGTGCAATCAATTCAGATGCTGATAAACGTGGCGCTGTTCAGGAGGTGCTAATTCGAAATTATGGGGCTAAATGATAATGCGTGGGAGCGCCTGTTTAATAAATACCATATTTTGGACGAAATATCCATCAATGGGTCATTTACAATATCTGCAGAGCAAATCAAAGAATTTCGTGAACCGAGACTGATGACCAAATTTGACCACAGAGTTAATCTGCCAAAAGTTTTTGCCGACAACGGTTTAGCAATTCTCCCTATCACCCGTGGTGACTATATGATTTCCTCTTTTGGTGCATACAAAGAATTTGAAGTTCCATCCGGGGATATTCAACGGGTTTCCATTCCAGCTTATATTCAAAGTCTAATGCCTCAATTCCTTGTAAGTGAAGCAATATCCTTAAATTGCGCTTATGCCTGTGGGATATTGAATGATTTTCTGGAAGACGAGTATATTGTTTCTACAGTTAGCGGACGAATGGGATCGGGTGATTTTGAATTCGACATTAGCACTTCGTTTGGAGCAAAACGGTTATCAGTCAGTAACTCTCAAATTGAAATAGATGCCGCCTATGAAGGAATTAACTATCTTTCACTATTTGAGGCAAAAAGAGACTTATCTGATGACTTTTTGGTTCGACAATTGTACTATCCTTTTCGAGTTTGGAGCAGTAGGGTAACAAAGCCTGTTAAGCCTGTGTTTTTGATCTTCTCTAATGGGATTTTTTACCTATATCAGTATCAATTTGAAATTCCGGGAAATTATAACTCTTTGCACCTGGTTAAACAGAAGAACTATATAATTGAAACGGAAATAGCCCTATCTGATATTGAAAATCTTTTATATACTGTTCGCTTGGAGCAAGAACCTGACATACCTTTTCCACAGGCAAACAGTATGGCGAGGATTATTAACTTGATTGAGTTACTTAATGCAAGACCGATGACAAAAGACGATATTACTTCAGAATATGCTTTTGATAGCCGCCAGACCAATTATTATACTGACGCAGGTCGCTATCTTGGTCTCATAGATAAAGAGCGAGACAGTGAGAGGAATATTATTTTCCAACTTTCTCCGCTGGGGCGACATATCATGAAGCTGCCCTATAAAGATAGACAACTCGCTATTGCAACTCAAATTCTCCAGCATCGAGCATTTAAGGATACGCTAAAACTTCATTTGCAATACGGTGAGATGCCAGATGCAGGTGCCATTGTTCGGATTATGAAGGCAGCGGAATTATATCATGTTGATGCAGACAGCACGTATTACCGTCGTTCTTCTACAATTATCGGCTGGATCAATTGGATTTTGGGATTAATAGAGGAAACCTAAAGGAAATTAAATAAAACCGCTATGCAAAGAGATAGTATTAGACAATGGGAACCACAAAACTTTCAATTAGAAACAACTTCAATCTGGAGTTTTCCAGAACGCGGAAGTTGGGCGACGCACAATGGGAAATGGCGAGGTAACTGGTCACCATATATTCCAAGAAATATTATTTTGCGTTATTCTCAGCCAGGTGATTTGATTTTAGATCAATTTGCGGGCGGAGGAACCACCTTAGTTGAAGCAAAGTTGCTTAATCGTAATATTATTGGAATTGACATAAATGATATGGCCTTAGCTGAATGTACAGCGAAAACCACATTTTCTCATAGTGGATCCGATGGACGGGTGTTCATCAAAAAAGGGGATGCCAGAAATCTATTTCTTATCCTTGATGAAAGCATAGACCTTGTTTGTACTCATCCTCCCTATGCAAATATTATTCAGTATAGCGAAGATATACCTGAAGACATATCCCGTTTAGAGTTGTCAAAATTTTTAATTGAGATGCAAAAAGTATCAAAGGAGTGCTATCGAGTCTTAAAACCGGAGAAATATTGTGCCATTCTTATGGGTGATGTTCGGCAAGGAGGTAGGACTATTCCGCTTGGATTTAGGGTGATGAGTTTGTTTGAAGATGTTGGCTTTAAGTTGAAAGAACTTATCATTAAAGAGCAACATAATTGTCGTTCAACTGGATATTGGAAAGCAAGTAATGCCAGCCAACATTTCATGCTATTGGCGCATGAGTATCTATTTATTTTCAAAAAAGAAAGCGAATCTGAATCTTAGTTAGGAGGCTATAGAAATGCGTTGTAAACATTGTGGAAAGCCACTGAATCAATCGCAATACGCTCGAGGTGGAGCCTTGAAGTCTTGCCCAAAGTGTTCTACTGAAGATGGAGAAGAACATATCTTTTATTCGTATCCTGGTAGGTTTGGTCAAAGTGAAAAGAGGGCTTCTGCCAGTATTCCTGATGGAGCGCAGAGTTGGTGTACCCTGTGTCGAGGAGATGATTATGGCCCTCATTACGGTGGCTTTCGATGCAGCGAAGTCAATTAATATTTTGATGATGCGAAAAATTTTTGTATTGACAAACGCCTGTTCCATATGCTAAACTAAAATCTCTATATAGGACAAACTGAATACGGCTTTTCAGCCGGTACATAGACAATCGCACAAGAGCCCCAGCGAGAGGAAATCTCCCGCTGGGGTTGGTGTGTCTATGTACCGGCTTCTCTATTTGCCCTGACAACTGAATGACCGGCTGAACAAGGGTACTCCGCCATGACCTCCCACACCGGGAGCAAGCGAGACAACGCCGCTGAAAAGGGGCAGGAAGGCTATTCGGAGAAAACGGTGGCGCACCGCTAAAAACGAGCGTGGGGAACATGGTACTGTCTTAGCAAGCAACGTATTGGGGGGTACAAATCCCCCAATACCGCTTGTCAGG
>CAZNBD010000089.1:0-4200 GCA_964571405.1 uncultured Bacteroides sp.
TCTTCTGCGTTTGGGAGGACGACATCCGTTATGGGGCAGCGGAGTAACGTCAATGATTTCAGTTACTGCGATACCTGCACCATGGATGGTACGAACTGCGCTCTCGCGGCCGTTACCCGGGCCTTTGAGGTAAGCTTTAACTTTACGGAGACCGAGGTCATAAGCAACTTTTGCACAATCCTGGGCTGCCATCTGAGCGGCATAAGGAGTGTTCTTTTTGCTGCCACGGAATCCCATCTTACCGGCAGATGACCAGGAGATAACCTGTCCTTCGCTGTTGGCAAGACATACGATGATGTTATTGAAAGAGGAGTGAACGTGAAGCTGACCTTCTGCGCCAACTTTAACGTTACGCTTCTTGGCTGCGACTGTTTTTTTTGCCATATTGATAGATTATTTAGTAGCTTTTTTCTTGTTGGCAACGGTTTTCTTGCGTCCCTTGCGGGTGCGTGCGTTGTTCTTGGTGCTCTGTCCGCGCACGGGCAGGCCGATACGGTGACGGATGCCGCGGTAACAGCCGATATCCATCAGACGCTTGATGTTGAGCTGGATTTCAGAGCGGAGGTCACCTTCCACCTTGTAATCTGAGCCGATAACTTCACGCACTTTTGCGGCCTGATCATCAGTCCAGTCCTGGACTTTGATATTGACATCAATGCCTGCTTTGTTGAGGATGGTCTTGGCGGCGCTGCGTCCAATGCCATAGATATAAGTCAAGGCGATTTCACCTCTTTTGTTCTGGGGGAGGTCCACTCCCACGATTCTTACTGCCATAGTCTATTATCCTTGACGCTGTTTATATTTGGGATTTTTTTTGTTGATGACGTAAAGACGTCCTTTGCGGCGGACAATCTTGCTGTCCGGGGTACGTTTTTTTACGGAAGCTCTAACTTTCATATCTTTTAGTGTTCAGTGGTATTTTGCTTATTTGTATCGGAAAGCAATCCGGCCTTTGGACAGGTCGTAGGGAGACATTTCCACTCTCACTTTATCTCCGGGAAGAATCTTGATATAATGCATGCGCATCTTTCCTGAAATGTGAGCGGTGATTTCATGCCCGTTTTCCAGTTCAACGCGGAACATTGCGTTGGAAAGGGCTTCAACTATTGTGCCGTCCTGCTCGATTGCTGATTGTTTTGCCATGTAGGTTTATTGTTTGTATCTGTCTGTGATTGCCTGGTGAATGTAATCAAAGGTTGTGAGCGGCTGTGCCTTTCCGTCAATTATTGCCAGTGTGTGCTCAAAGTGCGCACTGGGTTTGTGGTCACGTGTACGTGCTGTCCACCCGTCCTGGGCAATGACGATATTGCGGCTTCCCATATTTACCATCGGCTCAATGCAGATGCACATTCCGTTGGTTATTCTGGGCCCGATTCCACGGCGTCCGTAATTGGGGACTTCAGGAGCTTCATGCATCTTGCGTCCGATGCCGTGTCCGCACATTTCCCGTACCAGTGAATATCCGCGCTTCTCGCAGTAAGTCTGGATGGCATTGGATATGTCTCCGATCCGGGCACCTTCCCTGGCGGCGTCTATGCCGACGTAAAGAGCCTCACGGGTTGTGCGGCAGAGTGCCATTTTCTCCGGTGAGATTTCTCCCACGGCGAAGGTGTAACACATGTCTGCCATGTAACCGTTGAGTTCCACCACGGTGTCCACTCCCACAATGTCACCTTCCTGCAGGATGGTGTCTGAGGGGAAACCGTGCACAACCACATCGTTCACCTCAATGCAGAGGGTGGCCGGAAAACCGGAGTATCCCAGGCAAGCCGGGCGGCCGCCGTTGCCCACGATATAATCACGGGCAACGGTATCCAGCCGGCGTGTGCTTACTCCGGGTGCAACGGCGGCGGCCACTTCTCCCATTGTGCGGGAGATCAGGTCTCCTGCCTGACGCATCAGCTCTATTTCTTCCGGAGTCTTGAGGTAAATCATCTTTACTGATAGTGCAGTCTGTCCAGTACTTTAATCAATATGCCTGACCGGTGGTGCGGCCTTTGATTTTGCCTTCCTTCATCAGGCCGTCATAATGATGCATCATCAGATGGCTTTCCACCTGCTGGAGGGTATCCAGCACCACACCTACCATAATGAGGAGTGATGTTCCGCCGAAGAACTGCGCGAAGTTCTGGTTGATACCCAGGAAACGTGCAAAGGCGGGGAGGATGGCCACAATACCCAGGAAGAGTGAACCGGGGAGTGTGATGCGGCTCATGATGGCGTCCAGGTACTCAGCTGTCTTCTTGCCGGGTTTTACTCCGGGGATGAATCCGTTGTTACGCTTCATGTCCTCAGCCATCTGAGTGGGACGCACTGTGATGGCGGTATAGAAGTATGTGAAGGCAACGATCAGGATAAAGAAGATGGCGTTATACCAGAAGCTGTTGATGTCAGTGAAAGCATACATGAAAGCGCTGTTGCCGCCCTGGAAACCTGCCAGGGTCATGGGGATGAACATGATGGCCTGTGCAAAGATGATGGGCATCACACCGGCAGCATTGACTTTCAGGGGGATGTACTGGCGGGCACCACCGTACTGGCGGTTACCCACGATGCGCTTGGCATACTGTACAGGCACCTTGCGGGTACCCTGCACCAGCAGGACAGCGCCTACGGTTACGGCAAAGAGCAGTACAACTTCAACAAGGAACATTATCAGACCGCCCTGGCTTGCACCATCGCCGGGAAGGCGTGTGGTGAACTCAAAGAAGAGAGCCTGGGGCAGGCGTGCGATAATACCCACAAGGATGATGAAAGAAATACCGTTACCGATACCGCGGTCTGTGATACGTTCACCGAGCCACATAATGAACATCGATCCGGCTGTAAGGATAATAGTCAGATAGGCTACTGTCCAGAAACCGAAGTGGAGAGAACCCTGCGCACTGTTTACCTGCACCTGGAGGTTGATCAGATACGCAGGTGCCTGGAGGATGAGAATGAGCACGGTGAGGTATCGGGTGTACTGGTTCAATTTCTGGCGTCCGCTTTCACCTTCCCTCTGCATTTTCTGGAAAGAGGGGAGGATCATTCCACAGAGCTGTATTACGATACTTGCAGTGATGTACGGCATGATACCGAGTGCAAATATTGACGCCTGTGAGAATGCGCCGCCGGAGAACATGTCCAGAAGCTGCATCAGACCGCTCTTGTTGGTGAAATTAGCCAGGGCCTCGATGTCAGTGGCTGAAATACCCGGCAGAACCACATAACAACCTACGCGGTAGATGAACACCAGCAGGAGCGTGATAAGCAGGCGCTGGCGCAGTTCCTGGATTGTCCAGATGTTTTTGAGTGTCTCGAAAAATCTCATAGTCAAATTGTTGTTGCGCTTCCGCCTGCAGCTTCGATGGCTGCCTTAGCGGCTGCGGAGAAGGCGTTGGCTTCTACGGTGAGTGCTTTGTCAAGGCTGCCGCCGGCCAGAACTTTTGCCAGCTGGCCGCGACGGATGTAACCGGCCTGCTTGAGTTCCTCAAGGCCAATCTTGGTGGCGTTGAGAGCTACAGCCAGGGCAGCTACTGTGTCAAGATTGATGGCTTTATACTCAACACGGTTGATGTTCTTAAAGCCAAACTTGGGCAGACGGCGCTGAAGGGGCATCTGACCACCTTCAAAACCGATTTTCCGGCTATAACCGGAGCGAGACTTAGCACCTTTATGACCGCGGGTGGAAGTGCCACCCTTACCGGAGCCGGCACCACGGCCGATGCGGGTTTTGCTCTTTACTGAACCGGGGGCGGGTTTTAAATTACTCAGATCCATTGTCAACAATGTTTTATGCGTTCTCCACCTTAACCAGGTGATGAACTTTGTTTACCATACCCATCACCGAGGGAGTGTTTTCCTTTACCACGGTGTGGTTCATTTTCTTGAGGCCGAGAGCATCCAGTGTGCGTTTCTGCACAGCGGGGCAGTTGATACGGCTCTTTATCTGTGTGATTTTAATCTGTGCCATTTTACGGAACTATTAAGGAGTTAACGTTTAACCCTTGAAAACCTGCTCCACTGAGATACCGCGGTTCTGGGCCACGATGGCGGGCGAACGCATCTCGTCGAGAGCGGCGATGGTGGCCTTAACGAGGTTGTGGGGGTTGGACGAGCCCTTGCTCTTGGCAAGAACGTCGGTGATGCCCACGCTCTCGAGGACGGCACGCATAGCACCACCGGCCTTAACACCGGTACCGTGGCTTGCGGGCTTGA
>CAZNBD010000090.1:0-4149 GCA_964571405.1 uncultured Bacteroides sp.
TCAGCCCTTGTGCCAGTTGCACCGCCCGCACATTGTCCGTCAACTGTGTGCGGTCAATCATCAGCGGAGCGTTGCCATAAACACTGTCATCAATATCCATGCGTTCTTCCACCTTTTCAAGTTTGATCTCAGTAGGATCAATGAAAGGCTGACCCTTAAAGGAGTCAGTAACAGCACGAGCCGCCTCGGCCTGAAAACGTTGATGCTTATATCTCAGCTTCATATCACACGAATATTTTTCATTGCCTCTTCATCACTCCAGCCTAACCGCTGCTTGAATTGCTCAAAGATGTTGATTTTATCCGCATCGGATTTAAAGCTGCTGTCGCGGAACAGAACACGCTCAGGAGATTGCTCTGCAATGTATGAAATAATGTTTTCAGTGATATCATCAGCAAAGCATCCCACAAGCTCTCCGTCATTGACAGTATAGACATCGCAGCCGTCAATGGTAGCTTTTGACATAGGCAGGGAAAGTTGCACTCCCCAGTCAAGCATTGCTCCAAAGAGCAAGTCAAGGTCGGTGCGGTCAGGCCTCACGTTATTAAGCAGCAGTTCAAGATTATTCTGACTTAGCGCAGTGGGGTGAAAATAGACATCTTGCATATTACTCTCATCAACACGGAACACGCGGAAGCCCGTATCAAGGTCTTGACCTTGCAGCACGGCCTCCTCCTTAATCTTCCGCCCCGCACGGCGGATGCGTTCTTTGCCTATTTCGCAGATATTTTTATATCCTGCTTTGCGTGCCACAGAATCTTCTTTAGTAGGTTCGGGGAGTTGAACCATAATGAACTTACGATTACCTCCGTCCACCACATTAAGTTGCATAACAGCATGTGCAGTAGTAGCAGATCCACTGAAGAAGTCAAGAATTATGGATTCGTTAGGAAGGAAGTAAGAAATTAAGTGAAAGATAAGCTCCTGGGGTTTCGGGAAAGGAAATATTTCTTTCTTCCCGAATAAAAGTTTTATTTCATCAGAGCCATAATTTGGGATATCCTCTTCATCAATAACGGAACTTATTATCAGATTATTTCTCAACTTACGGTACCGAGGCATACCTTTAGAATTAAAGAATATTTCAAGCCATTCTTGACCTTTGGTGTCATAAGTTGGAATTCCCTTTGGTTTATTAATAAAGTATTCATTGATTTGATTGATATAGGGAAATGTACCTCTGAGGACTACATCGTTTTGTAGTATTCCCCCTTTAAACTCCATTACACCCTCAACTATTTCAAGTTGAACTTCTTTGCCTACAAAGCCTTCAAAAGTGATGTCTGAAATCCCTTCAATACGACAACCGGCACAAAATTTTACATTAGCATATGGATTTTTTTCACTTGGTTTATTAAAACAATAATGTTCTAATTCTTTAAGGGAAGATGCAAAATTTTCACCAAAAACTGAGTGAACACTTTCAGCATTCTTTCCATAAGCCAATATAAATTCGTGATTTTTTACAATTTTACTAAAACCTTTACTTGAACCTCTATTGACCCAAATCAGACTACCACGATCTAATCGATTTTGGGCTCCAAATACTTCATCACACATTTTGCGAAGATTATCCATTTCTTTATCGTCTAAAGAGATAAAGATAACGCCATCCTCTGTAAGAAGATTCCTGGCCAATTGGAGGCGAGGATACATCATAGAGCACCAGTCAGAATGAAAGCGCCCGTTTGTTTCAGTATTGCAACGATAACGATTACCGAATTCATCGGTATTGCCTTCTGCACAGTCGTAATCCGCGGTTGTGGACGCGTAGTCATCGTGATATACAAGATCCTTGCCTCTGTTATACGGAGGGTCTATGTAAATCATTTTGACCTTACCCATGTAAGCCTTTTGGAGAAGTTTCAGCACCTCCAGATTGTCGCCCTCAATATAGAGATTTTGAGTAGTATCCCAATCAACACTATCTTCCGGCACCGGGCGAAGAGTTTTGCGGATTGCACGAGCAGCTTCCCGGCGCGCTTTGGCTTTACCCGGCCAGGTGAACTGATAAAATTCTTCGCCCCCATTGTTATCATCGCCGGCGGCAGCGTCGCCAAGCAATTCACGTAATATAGTGAAATTCACTACTCGTTTTATTTTGCCGTCAGCACCCTGAGCTTCAGTAAAGCAGCTCGGAGCAATCTGATAAAGCAAATCAAGATTGATCTGAGCCACGTCTGCACTCTGTAACGGCAATTTCTCAAATTCCATATTTGGAGACATGCACTTTACGGCCATTGACTCCAAATGGCAAGGATTGTTAGTAGAAAAGAAAAGCGGGGAGCCTTATTGTCACTCATCCCGCAACCTGTAGCCGTCGAACTCGCTATATCGCAGAAACGAGCAACAGACTCCACGCTGTATATGCAGATACCCCAAACCCATCTCAAGCAGATGCCTGAAATGAGCCCGGATAGGTATATACATACCCGTGGCGTCTATTGCTGCATTGTCGTGTGGCATGGTTTTCAAATTGTGGAAAGTTCTGAAAGAGCCAAGAACAAAGCGTCAATATACGCTTTTCTATAAATATGTCATCAGACTCCCGCGTGCCGCAGTGATACTCTCATGAGTCTCACACCCAAAGCGTGGAAATCCAATTGCAAAATTACAAAAATTTCTGAAACACAATCCGAATTTATCTGTAAATAACACCCCCGGTACGGACGTGCCTTCGGCACGTCTCAACGTAACCAGCTAACACCCACCATTCTGCATCCCGGAGAGGGCTACACACCTCCACCGCCGGAGCATCCCGGAGGACTCTTCACTCCGCCATCCCCCGCTGACGCCGGAGCATCCTGGAGGGATGCCACATCGTTATCCCGGTACACGGAAGCGCAGCGGACGTGTGCCGGGGCTCAGAACCCCAAAAAACAGACCAGCGCCCCGGAGGGCACGCCACATCCCTCGCGACCATGACCCTCAGCCATTTTCCCTTCCACACCTTCCCCACACCCACTAACCCGTATTCCCAGCCCTGGCCTCCTACCACACCCCACCTATACGCCTGCCTATCACACCCTTCCCCGCATTGCTTCGCATGCGTGTTAACGAATGTGAAATTCCTCATTGGCGTTATTATCAGCATCTGTGAACCGCACCTGCTGTGCCGCCACCCACTGGCCTCCACCATTGAGCATCTCAGCGGGCTGCCACATTGTTAACCCTGTACACGGAAGCGTAGCGGACGTGTGCCGGGATCAGACCCCGAAACTCTCCCCACTCCCTCTGACCAATCCTCCCCCTCATGTCTCCACCCTCCACCAGATTAAAAAACATTCCCCTCCCATACACCATCATACAATTAATCATAAGAACCACCACCTCCTCAATATAGAATAATTCTAAATTGAGAAGATGATTGAGAAGAAAGTATAGAGTTGGGATAAAAATTGGGGTTGTCATGGTGGAGAAGATATAATGGAAGATATAGTTAAATGAGAAGAAACAGGACAGTTCATATCACCACCCCTACCGCTTAGGTGTTAACCATCACCTCAAAAACCATCCTCCACCCTCCAAACTAATAAGAGCTTCCATCCTACAAACAAATAAAATTTTCACTTCCCAAATCCATTCCCCTCTCTTTATATCCCGCTGATTCTCAATTCCTTCACGCTCGCTTCGCATGCGTGTTAACAAATGTAAAAAGTCTTAATTTTACTTTATTTGGGACATTTCGCCTTCCGCTGCCCCTAACTTTGTACCCGCAAGGAGACGCGCAGAGCATCAGCTGCGTGGCACCCGGAGAGCCGGATCATGCCCTACAATTGATGCACAGAGAACATTGACGTACTGAAAAAACTGAGCGCGGGTGCACCAAGCGGCACCCCAACCCGTGGAGCCGGTAGGCCGGCACACATATATAATAACAAACGCTCGGCCGGAGACAGTCCTGGGAAAACAGTCTTTCGGTCAAAAACTCGGCAGAAGTTCTTATGGCGTGGAACCACTGCCTCAAGCCCGGAGAATGCATAGGGAATGGTGTGCACTCTCCGGGCTTTTTCCATTACAAAATTGTTACAAACGCACTTTGTGACATGTTTGTAACATTATTTTGGCGTTTGTAATGCGTTGCTGATTAGCGTTTTAAAAGGGTTGAAAAATATTTTTTCATCTTTTTGAAAAAATATTCTGTCACAA
>CAZNBD010000091.1:0-3947 GCA_964571405.1 uncultured Bacteroides sp.
AGAACGTGAACCGCAGGCCCATGGCAAGATTCTGCTGTGAGCGGAAATTGCCCATTCCCGGTGTGCTTATCGGTTTCAAAGACAGTGAGAGTTGAGGGCCACGTTTGGCCGCAACTTTATTTTTGTGTGCTACAACAAACAACGGAACGGTTATGGCCGCAATTGTTAAAACTGGTATACCGATTGCTATTACTCCAGCTAAAGTCGGATTTTCAAAATCAGTTTCAGGGAAACAGGTGGCAGCCCAAATAGAGAAAGCCAGCCATCCGGCACCAATTCCGGTAAAGCACCATCCGAGAGTATTCAGAACCTTATATTTTCTCCATTGTTTGGTATTCTTATAGTTATATTCTGAATATTGTGAGACTGCATTCAGGCTCCCGGTTTCATTATTTGCAGTCATCACCTCAACCTGATCATCTTGAGCGGATACAACTTCATCTGAGGTAATCAGATCCATTTGCTCTGCTGGAATAGTCTCAGTCTGAATGCCGATATTATTGATATCCTGTGCATTCATAACCAAAACCCCAACAAAGCAAAGTAATGTCACAATTATCTGCTTCATAATTATTGGTTTAAAAGGTCAGAACGTGAACCGCAGGCCCATGGCAAGATTCTGCTGTGAGCGGAAATTGCCCATCCCTGGAGTACTTATCGGTTTCAAGGACAGGGAGAGTTGAGGGCCACGCTTGGCCGCAACTTTATTCCTGTGTGCTACAACAAATAACGGAACAGTTATGGCCGCAAAAACAAAAGCCGTTCCACAGATTACCGCGGCCCCAACCAAAGTCGGATTTTCCAAATCTGTATCCCCCAAATGAGTGCCAAACCAAAAAGCGTATCCCAGGCATCCGGCACCAATTCCGGTAAAACACCATCCGAGAGTATTCAGTACTTTATATTTTCTCCATTGTTTGGTTTTCTTATAATTGTAATCTGAATATTGTGCGAATGTATTCAGGCTCCCGGTTTCATTATTTGCTGTGATAACCTCAGCCAGATCATCCTGAACTGATACTACATCATCTGAGGTAATCAGATCCATTTGCTCTGCTGGAATTGTCTCAGTCTGAATGCCGATATTATTGATATCTTGTCCATTCATTACCAAAACCCCAACAAAGCAAAGTAATGTCACAATTATCTGCTTCATCATATTTTTATTAAATTACTTTTACAAAGCTTTGGAAATTATGGGTTTTACTTTCTTCATCTCCTGTGTGAACTCTTCCGGTAAACAGACAGTATTTATTAGTCTGAAAGAACACCTTCATATGCTCCATATATATCTGATAGGGGATACGGTCAGATGCATCAATCACATTGGTTGCCCTGCCGTTATATGTAATTTTCCCAATTTTATAACGGGTTTCTCCATTCTCGTCGCCTTTATGCTGACGTCCAAGAATTACAAATCCCGCGGGAGCAAGGAACTTACTGTCACGCTCTTTTATCCATTCAGTCCACTGCTGATTTACAACAGCAATTGTCCCGGCTAATGACGCACCATTTGCATCAATAGCTTTTAGTGTGGCATACAGACATCTTGTTTCTCCATTCTCATCACCGGAGTGTTTACGGCCAACCATCACCATTCCCGCAGGTGCCTCAAACGCAAACCCGGAAGATTCTGCCTGACCATAAGAAATAATGTATTTATCGGGAACAATGAGTATCTCATTTCCTGATATTATTGATGATAAATCAAGCTCAGTATCATGCCAGAAATTGTAACGTTTATACCATGCACCGAGAGGCCCTGTTGAATCTACGAATATAGTAACCTTCCCCCATGCCCCGGCAAACAGTTTCCACGGGCGAGTGTTGAGATCTTCCATGAAATCTGTCACTTTCCATCGGTATCCAACGCGAGTTGTGTTTTGGCGGGATTCAGGATTTCTATCTTCCGCATTCTCTTCCTCTTGACCACGGATCTCTTTGTTATAGTCCGGATACATGGCATGTGCATTTTGCTCACAATAGACGGTAATTAAAGGTTTACCGTTTATATTTTCAACATTGAGTTGAGATGCAGGGAAAAATTTTAATGATTTATGTTGACTGAACCAAGCTCCATTTAATTTATTATTCACGAGCTCAATCATCACGTGTTCCCAATCTCCCTGATGTGGAAAATTCGCCGTTCCATTAAAGCCAAAGAAGAGCCAGAAGTCAACATATGTCAGCAGAGATCCATCCTCCTGCTTATATTCAAGCTTGTTTACATATGCAGGAACTTTTCCCGTCGGTTCACTATCTCCATGAAGATTCGCAAAGGTTTCAAGAAAACTACCTTCTGCTGAGTCGGGCCTATTCACATTACACTGATCATGAGGGCGAACATTGAAAAGAAGTTTATGAGTTTCATAGGAACGCGATGCATTGATCTTACCAATGGGGATATTATAGAAATTAGGAGCCTGACTATTGCTTACAACGTATTTATCAAGAGTCTTGTCAAAGCCCATATCTTCTCCCAGTTCTTGGTGTCTTCTGAGTCGGGACACCACAGCAAAATCAAAGGCCGACATGGGGAAGTTTTCTTCATTAGCATGAAGAGAGACCACGAGGTCAAATGGCAGGGGGTTAGGCTCCAGGTGCGGATGAGCGTAAATCATACCGTACTGGAAGAATGTAAAGCCATTTTCATCTCCGTAATGCTGGCGCCCGGTTACAACTTCGCGCGGGCCGCTCTGAAAATCAGAGTCATTTTCTCTCTGTATTTCAGAAATATTGTAATTGGAGATGTAAGTGGGATGACCATTATATTTTACAACCGCAGTTCTATATATAGTGGGTCTCGTTTCATCGCCATAATGTTCACGGCCAACCACAACACGATTTACAGGAGCATCAAATCCTGTACCTTGGTTTTCAGGGATAGATTTACTCCACTGATAATCCTCAATAGTAACTTCACCAGGGAGTCTGTTACCCTGCCAATCAATTGCCTTCAGTGTGGCATATTGATATTTTGTGGTTCCATTCTCATCACCGGTGTGAATACGGCCAGTCATGACTGTATTCTTAGGGCACTCAAATTTGTGATTGCTTTCCTTGTATTCCGCGGAGTAAGACCTAACATTGGGTATGATTAACGTACCCTTTGGAGCAGGTTCTTTCTCAGGCATATTGGCTGAGAGGCGGGCTGTGATATAAAATGTTTTTCCATTTTCATCACCGTCATGATTACGCCCAACAATTACACGCTGAGCATCCGTAACAAACCAAGTACCTGAGGATTCTTTGAAGGGTGAATGAGATTGAAGATCAAAAGTTTTAACTTGCTGACCATCAACCTTGATAATAGCAGTAGCGTATTGTGTCGGACCATTTTCATCACCGCTGTGATAACGTCCGACAATTACACGGTCTGTAGGAGCAACAAATGTAGTGCCTGAGGATTCCTTAATCTCATCACTCCATTGAACATCAAGAACTTGAATAACACCTTGTTGAACAACATTGTCTGAATCAACAATTTTCAAAGTAGCGTACTCATACTGAGTATTACCATTTTCATCTCCGCTGTGCCAGCGTCCGGTCATAACCGTGTTGGCGGGACAGAGGTAACGCACACCGCTACTTTCCTTGATCAGGGCAGATTTACTGCGCTTGTCAGGAACAACATAGAGAATTTTGTTCATAGAATAAAAAATTTAAAAGGGGTGAAAAAAATAAATTATTTAATATGAGAGAGTTAACAATAAATCAATATGGGGGGGGGGGGGAGTGAATTTTAAAAGTTTGTTTTAAACTGTTTTGGATGTGTGTATTTTTAAGTAATTAATGGTCTAATATTTCACGGGCAAAGATAGAGGCTTATTTTTGATTTTGCAAGAAAAAATCATTAAAAACTTCACTTGGTTCTCTTAAATAAGGTTAATCAAAAATTAATAATCTTTTTAATATTGCATAGGGTTTACATATTTTATTACAATTTT
>CAZNBD010000092.1:0-3696 GCA_964571405.1 uncultured Bacteroides sp.
TGGAGCAGTGGTAGCTCGTTGGGCTCATAACCCAAAGGTCGTAGGTTCGAGTCCTACTCCCGCCACACCGGACAGGCCGCTGCGATAGTCGCAGCGGCCTGTCTCTTTTTTATATGGAAACAAGCGCTCAAAAAAACAGTATCAGCCATGACCTTGCCAAGCAACCAATTGGCAAGCTACTGGTCCAATACTCTCTTCCGGCCATTGTTGCCTCTCTGGCCACATCTTTATATAATATAGTTGACTCAGTGTTTATTGGCAGAGGCGTTGGCGCTCTGGCCATTACCGGCCTGGCCATCAGTTTTCCGCTGATGAACCTTGTTGTTGCTTTTGTGGTTCTGATCGGAGCGGGCGGCTCCACGGTATCCTCCATTTTCATGGGGCAGAAACGCCTTGATAAAGCAAATAATGTGCTGGGTAATGTAATGATAGTGACTCTGCTCCACTCTATTGCCACAGTTTTGCTGGGGCTTATATTCCTCAATCCCATCCTTTACTTCTTTGGTGCAACCGATGAAACCGTGCAATATGCATACAGGTTCATGCAGATCATAATGCTTGGCTCGCCCATAACGTATGTTTTCCTGACACTGAACAATATCATGCGCGCCACAGGATATCCGCGCAAGGCCATGATATCAGCCCTGCTGTCAGTTGGCGTCAATGTTGCACTCGCACCCTTATTTATATTTGTATTTCACTGGGGGATGCGCGGCGCAGCATGTGCAACCCTCATTTCACAAGGCTGTGCTTTTATATGGGTTGTAGTACATTTTATGAATCCCAACAGCACAGTTCATTTCACCCGTCAGTGCTGGAAACTGGACTGGAAGCTCATACGCAAGATGTATGCCATTGGTCTCTCACCCTTCCTGATGAACTGCACCGCATGCCTGGTGGTGGTATTCATTAACCGCGCTTTGCTTGAAAGCGCCGGAGACGAGGGCAACCTGGCCGTTGGTGCGTACGGCATAATAAACAGGACCTCAATGTTCTTTGTGATGATAATATTCGGAGTAACCCAGGGAATGCAGCCAATCTTAGGATTCAATTACGGAGCTGCAAACTGGCAGCGAGTGCGCTCCACCCTTGTACGGGGAATTGTGATTGCCACTGTTGTAAGTTGCATAGGATTCATAATCACAGAGTTCTTCCCTGATACCATTTCGTCCATGTTTACTACAGACGCTGAAATGATACGCATTGCCGGAGAAGGATTCAAGATATTCTTCCTGGCTTATCCGGTCGTAGGAGCCCAGATAGTAATTCAGAATTATTTCCAGAGTCTCGGCAAGCCCAAACTATCCATCTTCCTTTCCCTCACACGCCAGCTCATTTTCCTCTTACCGTTACTGTGGATTCTCCCGCCCAGAATGGGAGTCAGCGGCGTCTGGACGGCCACATGCTGTTCTGACTTCACGGCGTTTGTACTCGCCCTTGTTACAGCTCTGATCATGAACCGCCGCATCAAACATCAGCTTAATGTAATGAGTCATGACTGAAAAACTTGATATACGCGTAAGCCCGGAAACAGCAGCAGTTGAAACACTTCTCAGGCAGGAATGCGCCCGGCAGTTAGGCATAAAACCTGAGCGGATAAAGCGGATTGATATCCGCCGCCGCTCTATTGACGCACGTCAGCGCCGAGTAATGGTGAATCTTTCCCTGACGGTGCATATTGACAGTGTTGATGAAAGCGCCAACGTTTTTGAGCCTGTTCATTACCCTGTGCTTTCGGCAGATGCACCTCAGGCCATCGTGGTAGGAGCCGGGCCCGCCGGACTCTTTGCAGCTCTTGAACTGATAGAAAACGGCGTCCGACCCATTGTACTTGAACGCGGCAAGGATGTGGACAGCAGGCGTGCAGACCTCATGGCAATCAACCGTAACGGCTCAGTTGACCCCGATTCAAATTATTGTTTCGGAGAAGGAGGTGCCGGAGCATACAGTGACGGCAAACTGTACACACGCAGCAAAAAGCGCGGACCTGTAGAAAAAGTACTCCGCATATTCCATCAGCACGGCGCTCAGGCGGATATCCTCATAGATGCACATCCTCATATCGGCACAGACCGTCTTCCATTCGTAATCAAAAACATCAGGGAGACCATCATATCCTGCGGAGGACAAGTGCACTTTCAGACCCGGGTAACCGGCCTGCTCACAGAGGACGAAACCATAACAGGAGTCCGCACAGCCGACGGCCGAGAATACCACGGTCCGGTTCTGCTGGCCACCGGACACTCTGCCCGGGATATTTACCATATGCTGCTTGAAAGCGGCATAACGCTCCAACCCAAGGGAATAGCTGTAGGAGTACGCCTTGAGCACCCGCAGGAACTCATAGACCGTCTTCAGTACCATAATCCCAAGGGTCGCGGCAAGTACCTCCCCGCAGCAGAATACTCCATGCTCACCCGTGTGGATGACCGTGCCGTGTATTCATTCTGCATGTGTCCGGGAGGGTATATCATACCTGCAGCGAGCGCTCCGGGGCAGCTGGTGGTGAACGGGATGTCCCCGGCCAACCGCGGAACACAGTGGGCCAACTCTGGAATGGTGGTTGAAATACTCCCCGAGGACATCAAGGCGCCGGAGGGGGTGCCTGAAGAACTCAAGATGATGAACTTCCAGCAAGAAATTGAACAGAAGTTCTTTGAAGCCTCCGGACACACACAGAAAGCACCTGCACAGAGAATGACAGACTTTGTGGCAGGTCGCCCAAGCAGTGACCTTCCCCGCTCCTCGTACCCGCCCGGACTGATTCCGGCACGGATGGATGAACTGCTGCCCCCTGAAGTGTCAAGACGTCTTAAAAAAGGATTCAAGGACTTTGACGCCAAACAGCACGGATTCCTCTCAGACCGGGCCGTACTCATTGGAGATGAAACACGCACATCATCACCCGTTCGCATACCTCGCGCGCCGGAAACACTTCACCACATTAAATATCCGGGTCTGTACCCGTGCGGAGAAGGTGCCGGATATGCCGGGGGAATAGTTTCCGCGGCCATTGACGGCATACAGAGTGCCCGCGCAATCGCCTCAGCACTGAAACAAGAAACTCCCGGCCAATGATAAAATTAATGCTCATAACCGGAATGGGAGGATTTGTGGGCACATGCCTGCGCTTCCTCTGTAACCGTGTCGTATCCAACATAGAGGGGCTACCAATGTGGGTGTCAACCTTAGGGGTGAATGTGATCGGATGCTTCCTCATAGGGCTCTTCGGAGGCCTGGCCACACGTCAGAATCTCCTCAGCCCTGAAGTAACAATGATGCTCACCGTAGGACTCTGCGGAGGACTCACCACATTCTCCACATTCACCAATGAAATAGTCCGCATGGGTCAGGACGGCAACTGGCTCCTGGCCATCGCCTATCCCCTGCTCAGCCTCGCCCTCGGCATCCCCGCCCTCCTCCTCGCCCGCCACCTCACCGTGAACTGAAAAAACTTTCAATAATATCCAAATGCGTACGCACCGCGTTCATAATGACGGTGCAAAAATCAAATAATTTTCACCAGAGGGACAGACTCAATGTCATGAGAAATAATTAAATTTGCACCAATAAACAATCTTACTCTGAGAAAAATTGATCTTAATGTAAGAGGTAATAACCTTAAATTATGGATAGCGGGCAAATAATACTTTTTCAGACACAGGGAGGTGAGACGAAGATTGAGGTTCGGCTTGC
>CAZNBD010000093.1:0-3620 GCA_964571405.1 uncultured Bacteroides sp.
ACCGTTAATAAATATTATAAGGTATACTCAGATTTCCGCTGCACAATAATGCGCGGAAATTTGCGTTAGTTAAGGTATGAAAAAGATCATCTATCTACTCTTTATATACCTTTCCGTAGTACTTTTGAGTCTGACCTCCTGCATTGAGGACGGTTTCAGCAATTCCCCGTCAGACCAGCCTGTATTTTCCACGGACACCCTTGATCTGGGGGTGGTCTTTACTGACACGCCTACACCCACAAGCCGCATGCTCATCCATAACCCTCATTCCAAGGGTATGATTCTGAGCCGCGTCTCTCTGAGCGGTGAGGGCGCACAGTACTTCCGCCTCAATGTGGACGGTATTCCCGGCCGTGAGTTTGATAATGTTGAAATCCGTAACCGTGACTCAGTCTTTGTACTGGTTGAGGCCACTCTCCCTGAGAACGGCTCAGACTTTCCCGCGGCCGTAACGGCGTCTCTGGATGTAACTGTTTCAGGCGTCACCAACAGCGTTGTCCTGAAAGCCACCGGCCAGGATGTTCACCGTATTAAAGGTGATGTGCTCACCGGTGACACGCGTCTGAGCGCGGGCCGTCCATATCAGATATTTGATTCCCTCACTGTGGCTGAGGGTGCCACTCTCACCCTTGACCCCGGAGTGACCCTCTGTTTCCATGACGGAGCCATGCTGATTGTGCGCGGGTCTCTGCAGAGTCTCGGCACGGTGGACCAGCCTGTGGTGATGGCCGGTGACCGGACAGGTAATGTGGTGGCTGATATCTCCTTTGATATAATGTCACGCCAGTGGACCGGAGTGTTCTTTACTGCCACCTCCACGGCCAGCCGCATGGAGAATACCGTGGTTAAAAATACATGGCAGGGAGTGACCGTGTCAGGTGACGGCGCAACGGAAGAGCCGGCCCTGACCCTGATTAACTGCCGTCTGCGTAACAGCGGAGGTCTTGTACTTGAGTCCCTTCACAGCAATATCAAGGCCATAGGTTGTGAGTTTGCAGAGGGCGGAGGCGGTCTGGTGGCTGTCCACGGCGGCAAGGCCACCTTCAATCACTGTACATTTGCCAATAATTATCTGTTCTCCGCCATCTCCGGCCCGGCACTGGGCTTCAGCCATCTGGGTCTGGGCACAGACCTATCCATGGATGATGACAGCGGACTGCCTGCGGCTTCAGTGTCTGTGACCAATTCCATTATATACGGACTGGGCGCTGATGTCTTCCCCGGCGACCTTACCGGCGCGGATGTGCGCCTGGAGCGCTGCCTGATCAAGAGCAAGGGTAGTGATGATGAAAATTTCATTGACTGCCTCTGGGATGCAGACCCTCTGTATTATACAGTGCGGAATGACTATTATTTTGATTACCGCCTCCAGCCTGACTCCCCGGCCATAGGCGCTGCAAATCCGGCGCTAACCCTGCAGGAAGCCTCTGTGGACGGTTACGGACTGCGCCGAGGCTCTGTTCCTGACCTGGGAGCGTATGTATTTACCCCGGCCGAATAAGGCGTGTTAACACATGTTAAAATCGGGGGGGGTAAAAATTTTCCTCTCAAAATAATTGTAAGTTAAAATAAAATCTGTATCTTTGCGGCAGAAAATTCTTAATCCTTTAATTAACAAACCAATCAATTAAGTTATGTTAGACTCAAATCGTAGCTTCGTTGTAACTCTGCTCCTCTGCATTGTTACCGGCGGACTTTACAGTCTCTATCTCATCTACAAATTCGCAGAAGAAACCAACCTTGCATGCGCAGGTGACGGCAAGACTACTGCCGGACTTGTTAAGTTCATCCTTCTGAGCATTGTAACCCTTGATATCTATTCAATCGTATGGGGATATTCCTGGATTGAACGTTGCAACCAGTACCTCCAGAACAACGGTGAGCAGCCCAAACTGACAGGTCTTAACTATGTCCTGAGCGTACTGTTCGGAGTTCTGACCCTCGGCATCTGGCCCCTGATCAACTTCTACAAGATGGTTAACACCCAGAACGCTGTAAACGCTATTTACAACGCACAGGTTGCCGCTTAATAAAAGCACAATAACTTACAGAAAACGTCTGCCCGGTTCTGCGGTGCAGACGTTTTTTTATCACTGTGTGTAATTATTGGATAATAAATAGCGATAAATCAAAAATTTGTCACTACCTTTGCGGTCAAAACGCGCCCATGCGCGCCATAACTATCATGAAAAAACCGCTCCGGCTCATTGCGGAGCGCTTCTTAACCTTATCATTCATACACAACTCTATTTTATGATGGAGAAAGCTAACGTGAAAATTCTTGAAAAGGCAGTTGTGAGATTCTCCGGAGACTCCGGTGATGGCATGCAGCTTGCCGGAAATATTTTCACAAACGTTTCTGCCGGATTAGGCAACCAGGTATCCACCTTCCCGGATTATCCTGCTGAGATACGTGCCCCTCAGGGCTCCCTCGGTGGTGTCTCCGGATTTCAGGTAAGCGTAGGAACCAACGTTCACACCCCCGGCGATGCATGTGATGTTCTTGTGGCCATGAACGCGGCCGCTCTCAAGCAGAACCACAAATTCCTTAAGCCCGGTGGTGTCATTATTGTAGATATAGATTCTTTTGGTCCGTCAGATCTCAAGAAGGCTCAGTATGCCACAGACAAACCCTTTGAGGAACTGGGCATCAAGGCTGAGATTATTCAGGTTCCCGTAACCACTCTGACCAAGGCAGCCCTGGCTGACAGCGGCCTGGATAACAAGAGCATGCTCAAGTGCCGCAATATCTTTACCCTCGGCCTGATCTGCTGGCTCTTTGACCGCCCGCTTGAAGCTGCACTGAAGATGCTCAAGAAGAAATTCGGTCGTAAGCCCGCCGTTTACGAGGCCAACGCCAAGGTTCTGCAGGCCGGTTATGATTACGGCCACAATATCCATGCCGGAATCAGCACATACAAGATTGAAACAGAATCTCCCCGTCCGGGTATTTATACAGACATCAACGGTAACACCGCCACTGCATGGGGTCTGATTATGGCCTCCGAAAAGTGCGGACGCCCCCTCTTTCTGGGCTCATACCCCATCACACCGGCCACAGATATTCTCCATGAACTTGCCAAGCGCAAGGATCTCGGCGTGAAAGCCTGCCAGATGGAGGATGAGATTGCCGGAGTATGTTCCGCCATCGGAGCATCCTTTGCCGGAAATCTTGCCGTAACCTCCACCTCCGGTCCCGGCCTGGCTCTCAAGAGCGAGGGCATAGGCCTGGCGGTGATTGCTGAGCTTCCCCTTGTGGTGATAGATGTTCAGCGCGGCGGTCCCTCCACCGGACTGCCCACCAAGACAGAGCAGACAGACCTGATGCAGGCTCTTTATGGCCGTAACGGAGAAAGCCCCGTGGCTGTTGTGGCTCCGGCTTCTCCCACAGACTGCTTCACCATGGCTTTTGAGGCTTGCCGCATTGCCGTGGAGCACATGACTCCCGTTATCCTGCTCAGTGACGCATTTATCGGAAACGGTTCCAGCGCATGGCGTATTCCTGAGGCTGACGAGTACCCCCGGATCAAGACACCTGATGTTCCTGCAGACCGCCTGGCTGCCGGCTGGCATGCTTATGACCGCCGCGAGGACCTGAGCAGATTCTGGCCCGTTGCCGG
>CAZNBD010000094.1:0-3564 GCA_964571405.1 uncultured Bacteroides sp.
CTTATGCTTGAGAAATTTTATTGAGCTGTGGCGGGGTTTGAAGCGTCGTAACGTGCGTTGAGCACTGTGATGATCTGGTCTGTAATGTCCAGGGCGGGGTTGAAGTATACGCCGCTTTCACGGAAGAGGATTGCATCGTAACCGAGAACGGCGTTGATGTCTCTGACGCAGTTGTTGAGTGAATCGTTCAGACGTGCCTGAGCTGCTGCCATTACACGTGAGAGCTGTTCCTGCTGAGCGTTGAGGTGCTGCTCTGCCTGAGCCTGGCGGTTCTGCAGGTTATTTACATCCTGCTGGAAGGTTACTTCAGACAGATATATGTTATTCTGGCGTTTCTGTTCAATCTGCGCTGCCATGGCCTGCAGTTCCTGCTGGCGTACATTGGCGTTCTGCTGGAGCTGGTTCATCAGGCGCTGGCTTTCAGCATTGAGTTCCTGAGCGAGACGGTAAGCGCGGAGCACTGAGTCGGCATCAAAGTATGCTATGCGGCAGCCGGCAGGGGCTTCAGTCACTGTGGGAGCTGCTACCACCGCTTCAGGTGTTTTTTCAGCGTTGTTGCAGGATACGGCGCCGGTGGCTGCAACGGCCATGGCCAGAAGGCCTTTAACGGCAAATTTCAGTTTGTTCATTTATATGTTAGACTGATTTATTGATTGACTTGTTTATACCGGAACCGTCCTGCTCATGCGCACAGCTCACACCGCGCTCCCGCAGTGCTTTTGAGCTGCCGGCATGTCCGCTCGGGAACCGGCTCCCTTTTACGAAGAGTACTTTTATACCCAGCAACAATACACATATTCCAAGCAGGATGATAGTTAATAAAAGAACTTTCATTGGTGTACAGTTGGTTTCGTTGTGCAAATATAAGGAAAATTGACGTTTTATTTCTCAGTTTCAGAATTTATTTGTAATTTAGAGCGCTGTAAAGATAGTTTTTAACAATCTTTGTCAAAGCGCAATATATTTTAGAACAATGCCGTAGCGTTCCAGCGCATACCGGCGCATAAAAACACATACTTTCTGATGACCATAAAAGATCTCAAACCTGCACTGGTTTTTTCAATTTTTGACCAGATTAATCAGGTTCCCCGTCCGTCAAAGAAGGAAGGAAAGATCCGCCAGTTCCTTCTTGATTTTGCCAAAGAGCATGGAATTCCAGTCCGCACTGATGCTGTTGGCAATGTGGTGATGTCCAAGGCTGCCACCAAGGGTTTTGAAAATGCTCCCACAGTAATCCTCCAGTCACATATGGATATGGTGTGCGAGAGCAATGACAAGAACTTTGATTTTGAGACCCAGCCCATCCGTACCATCGTTGACGGAGACTGGCTCCGCGCTGACGGCACAACCCTCGGTGCTGATAACGGTATCGGCATGGCCGCCTCTCTGGCTGTGATGGCCGATGATTCCCTGGAACACGGTCCCGTTGAGGCTCTCTTCACTGTTGATGAAGAAACAGGTCTGACCGGTGCGTATAATCTCGGTGACGGTATGCTGACCGGCTCCATCCTTCTGAATCTTGACTCTGAGGATGATGCGGAAGTATTTGTGGGCTGTGCAGGCGGTGTGGATACCACATGCACATTCACATACAAACGCTCATTTGCTCCCACAGACTTCCATTATTTCAAGTACGATATCTCAGGCGGTCTGGGAGGACACTCCGGAGGCGATATTCACCTGGGACGTGCCAACGCCAACAAACTGCTGGCTCGCTTCCTGTACAAACTCAGCCTTGAACATGAAATTGCCCTGTGTGAAGTTCACGGCGGAAACCTCCGCAATGCCATTCCCCGTGCCGCCCACGCAGTATTCGGTATCCATACAGACAACAAAGAGAAAGTACGCGTTGCATTCAATAAATTTGTTGCTGATGTAGAAGGCGAATATGCAGGACTTGAAACAGGCCTGAAGCTTGAACTTGAAAGTGTGGAGCGTCCCGAGTACGCCATTGATTCAGAAACATCAATGCACCTGGTGGAAGCACTGTACAGCGCCCCTCACGGAGTAATCTCCATGAGCCGTGATCTGGAAGGACTCGTTGAAACATCAACCAACCTCGCTTCCGTAAAGATGCTGGAGAACAATCAGATTTTGGTTACAACCTCACAGCGTTCTTCTGTGGAAAGCCGTAAGTGGGATATTGCATATCAGGTTGAAGCCCTCTTCCGTCTTGCAGGAGCAGCCGTAACTCACGGTGACGGTTATCCCGGATGGGCACCCAACATGAACTCTCCCATCATGAAGATTGCCTCCGATGCGTATGAGGAACTGTACGGTATCAAACCCGCCATCAAAGCCATCCATGCAGGACTGGAGTGCGGACTCTTCCTCCAGAAATATCCGCACCTGGATATGGTATCCTTCGGCCCCACACTGCGCGATGTACACTCACCCAGCGAGCGTATGTACATCCCGGCAGTTGAGCGTTTCTGGGAACAGCTCAAACTCATTCTCAAGAAAGTGGCCGAGTCATCCAAGTAAAATTGTAGGTGACACACCGACCGGTACAATACATCCTTTTAACCCTCTGTGCGATACTTGTCATCATGATAAGTACCGCACAAGGGGTTTCCCATACCAATCCGTTCACTCAGACTGTGCGTGATAATCTGCCGCAGGATTTTTTTGTGGATGATGGAGATACCATATTCTTCTCCTTTATCCCGCCGGTGGAATTTCCGCATTCCGGAGCGCTGACCGCACGGGATTTTGAAGAAATAGCGGAAATACTGGATGTGGAGGCCGCAGCCATAAGGGCAGTGGTGGATGTGGAGACCGGGCACACACGTTCAGGCTTTCATGAGGAAGGACAACCGCTGGTAAACTTTGACCTTGCAGTATTCCGCCGAGCCCTGGCGCGCCGGGGAGTCAATGTGGCGGCGGCACAGCGTGAGCATCCCGCAGTTTTCCGTTCCCCTCAGATCAGCAGGTACGGCTCTCAGCAGGCTGCCGAGTATGCACTCCTTGAAGAAGCAATGGCAATAGATACAATAGCAGCCATTGAAAGCACTTTCTGGGGAATGTTTCAGGTGGGAGGTTTTAACTGGAAGTTATCAGGCGCATCCTCAAGGCAGGATTTTGTTGAACGCATGGGACGCTCCGAGTATGACCAGTTGTTACTCTTTGCCAATTTTATCAGGAATACAGGCATGGTACGATACCTCAAGACACTGAACTGGGCCGGCTTTGCCAGACAATATAACGGAGCCGCTTATGCCTCCCGGGGATACCATACCAAGATGGCCTCCGCATACAGACGATATAAAAACACTACTGACTGAACAAATATTAAAAAATAATCACTAACTTTGCAGTGCAAAACAGGTCCGGTAGCTCAGCTGGATAGAGCAACAGCCTTCTAAGCTGTGGGTCTTGGGTTCGAATCCCAACCGGATCACTAAAGGGTCACAATTTTGTGGCCCTTTTTCGTGTCTGTAAGTGACTGATGTGCAAGTGTTAGCAATTTTATAAAATCTTGATCTAGAAAGATTTAGCACAAACCGTATTTCCTGCCGATAGCCAAAGTTAGCATTTGTTAGTTCGGAATTAGCACATTATCTT
>CAZNBD010000095.1:0-3560 GCA_964571405.1 uncultured Bacteroides sp.
GCCATCCGGAGTACCCCGTTGAATGCTCCGGCCTGGCCGCCTGCAGAGTTGATATATCCTGAATGGGATTATTCTGTTGTTAAGGCTTTGATGACATCCTCCATGTTTTCTGTAAATGAGATGGTTCTGGACGCTGTTTCCTGAGGACCATGAGGATACTCTGAGTTGAGGCGGATGAGGGTTGCTTTCTGATTCCGGTATGTTATTTGTTCAAAGGGATAACGGATAATAGCCGGAGTATTAAACCCAATGCCGAGCTCAAGAAGTACTGTGGAGCCTTTCTCCGCGTAGTGTCTGATGAATGCTTCATAATGAGCAGCGGCGGCGTACCACTGTTCATCCTGGACAAAGTATTGATTTTTACGTACATGAACATCCATGTTCCCTCCGCACACAGGGCATATGGGAACATATGAGGAATCAACTGTCAGATCATGTGAATGTTTAAGTATCTTCTCCACAGTTTCTTTATCAGAGTAAACTTCAGGATGGCAACCGACGGCGCACTGCATAAGCCCATAATCCCCCTGCACTTCAAAGATCTTTTCCGGATTAAACCCGGCTTTCCGGAACTGTGCATCTACATTGGTGGTTATGACAAAATAGTTTCTGTCTTTAACCATTTCAAATAATTGATAGTAAAGGGGAAAGGCTTCGGGCCTGAAACGTGCATAATCAATGTGACGCGCCCACCGTGCCCAACGTTCTTCCTCTGTGGGAAATTCATGGAAACTGGATGAGTATAGGTCTGGGAAATGGTATTTTTCAATATAATCCGCAAATTCCTTTTTGAATCCGGCACCGGAGTAATCAAGTCCTGCAGCTGCTGAAAGACCTGCCCCGGCACCGATAATTAATGCTTCAGCTCCTTCAAGTTTTTCCCGTGCTTCTTTTATTCTTTCACTAAAATTTTTCATAATCCTAACAAATCCTTATAAAGATTATAATCACTGTCTTTAAACACATTGAAAATTATACTCTTCAGTGTGGTTTCTGGATGGGATTCAATAAATTTGAGGACGGTACTTACTGCAATTTCTGCAGCTTTATCCTGTGGGAAATGGAATTCTCCGGTTGAAATACAGCAGAATGCAATGGACCCTAATCCATGCTTCTGTGCAAGATGGAGGCAATTGCTATAACAGTCAGCCAAAAGTTGACAGTCCTCAGGGGTAGGGTAGTCTCCGTAAACAATAGGGCCTACTGTATGAATTACCCATTTTGAGGGTAAATTATATCCGCGTGTAATTTTGGCTTTACCTGTTGCCTCCTCGTGCCCTTGAGCTTTCATCAAAGAGGCACATTCATTCCTGAGCTGAATGCCTGCCGCTGAATGAATGGCATTGTCAATACATCTGTGCATGGGAATGAAACAGCCAAGAAGCTGAGAGTTTGCCGCATTGACAATTGCGTCTACCTTGAGCCGCGTGATATCTCCCTGCCATAAACGCAGACGCGGGTATAGCGGCGAGGTCGGGATGGTATCTGGCGTAACTATTCCTTTTTCAATTCGCTGCTCTGATAATTCTTCATCCTGTATTAACATCAATTCTTCAGGCAAAGCCTTAGGCAGCCGCACATTCATCAAAGAACGAAGCAAATTGCGCTTGTCCTGTAATGATTCGGGTATGACAATATTGGCATACTCAGGGCGCTCCCTGAGAAGCGCTCTGAGCAGTATGTCAAGTTTTTCTTTTTCAGAAGTCATAGTGTACCAATGTCGGGGGATTGGTGCGCAGATCAAAATAATCTGCTGATTCAGCCGGAAGTCGCAGGTAAACCAGATCCTTATAACTCTTATACAGATGAGGTAACACTGGGTTAGTATCAAAAATTTCACGTTGCACCTCATCAGGTATGTTGAAGTCAATGGTTCCGTTCACTCGGGCAAACTCTGCCCCTTTGAGATCCAGGATTGCCACATTAGGATTTTGTCTCAGCTGGCTGTAAACTTCTTTCTTGGGAGAAGTTGCAAAGTAAATGGAGTTATCTGCCTCATCTATTTTCATGATCTGAAAAATGCGTACGTGAGGTTTGCCGTCCACACTGGTTGCAAATGCCACTTCCTTATTTCTGTGGAAAACTTCAAGTATTTTTTTATCCATAGTTATGTTTTGAATTTTAATATCCGATTGTGAAACGCTCCTGGTGATGAGCCGGTTCGGCCAGTTCATCCACCATGGCCTTGGCATAGTCCTCAACAGAGATGAAGCTGTTGCCATCCTTGTCAAAAATCATGTCATCTTTTCCCAGACGATAGACACCGGTGCGTTTACCTGGCCCCTTGGCTCCCATATCTCCCAGATTGCCCGCAGGTGAAAAGAATACCCAATCAATATCCTTTTCATTCATGAGTGTATTGAGGTAAAATTCACCCAGGGATTTGACGCCGGGTACCCACGCCTCAGGCAGTGTGCCGGTATCAATGAGGCGCACACCTGGTTTAACAAACAGTGTTCCCGCTCCACCTACAATCAGCAGACGTTTAACCCCGGCTTTTTTTGCTGCTTCAACAATACGGGGGTAATTTGTAAGCGTTTCCTGATAGATATTGGGATTTGACCATCCGGGATTATATGCGCTGATTACATCTTCATATCCTTCAAGATCTGTTTCAAGAGCTTTTTCATCAGCCACATCAACCTTCTTAACAGTAAGTGCTGGATTGTCAATTTTCATCTTTTCAGGATTGTGAACAAGGGCTTCCACCTGGTATCCACGTTCAAGAAGTTCCCGAAGTATGGCAGAGCCAACAAAGCCGCTCGCGCCTATCAATGCTACTTTTTTGCTTTTCATTTTTCTTGTAATTTTTAAATCTTTATATTTAAGACCCAAAAATACAATGAATTGTTTAACGGGAAAATCCACTCACCTTTCTTTCAGTTAACTTACCAGGATGTTAGTAATGGTGACAATCAAACCAAATTTCGGAAGAGTATATTAAAAGATTTAAGGTATTTTAACACTCAATTTTTATGGTTTGCTTACATAAAAATAATTTATTACTTTTGTACAGCCATACTGATTACCAATACTATATTACTATAAAAATTTTCTATATCATGGAAAGACACTTTAATAAGAACGAACTTTATCCGGACTGTCCAATCCGTAATATTCTAAATAGAATCAGCGATAAATGGACACTTCTGATCCTTTATACTTTGAATGGACATGATTCTCTTAGGTTCAAGGAATTATCAGCCGAACTGAAAGACATATCACAAAAAATGCTTGTTCTCACGCTCCGGACTTTGGAAACTGACGGCTTTGTTGAGCGTCTTGTGTATGCTGAGGTTCCTCCCAGGGTTGAGTACCGTCTCACTCCACGAGCCCATTCTCTGTTCCCAATTATTAACCAGTTAATCCAATGGGCAAAGGATCATATGGATGAAATCCTCCTTGACCGCACCAAGTCCATTTCAAAATAATTATGACGCAGCAAATTAAAATAAATGGTCTGCAGTGCCTCTGCAGTGATGTGGTTAACAGCGGCAAGATTGCTTATATACTTTATCCCATGGATATGCTGGCAGACTGGATAGAAGCCGCAGCTGAAA
>CAZNBD010000096.1:0-3489 GCA_964571405.1 uncultured Bacteroides sp.
GTAACCTTCTGATCCGTAGTCAGATGCTCTATTCAGTTGAGCTAAGGAGCCGTAAAACATTAAGCACGATGTGAAGGTGCTATGAAAAAAATCTTCGTGACTCCTACAGGATTCAAACCTGTAACCTTCTGATCCGTAGTCAGATGCTCTATTCAGTTGAGCTAAGGAGCCGTAAGGCCTTGCCTTGTTTGCGGTGCAAAATTAGTTCAAATTTTTTAAACTGCAAAACTTTTTAATAAAAAAGTACCCGCAGGTGTATAAAAAAGCCTGCGGGTACTGTATAGGGTGTTAAACCTGAGTTTTTCTGAGTGGGAAAAATCAGATGAGGTTGTCAGGATTGAGGTTGTCCCCTTCAATATCCTTGAAGTACCGGTATGTGCTTACTTTGAGGTCCTCACAAGCGGCGTCATCCGCCACGATAATGGCTTTTGGGTGGAGCTGAAGGGCAGAGATTGTCCACATCTGGCTTACACTTCCTTCCACACCGTGATGGAGTGCACGTGCCTTGTTATGTCCGTTGACAATGAGGAGAACTGAGCGCGCGTCCATGATGGTTCCGACACCGACGGTGAGGGCTGTCTTGGGCACGAGGTCTACGTTTCCTTCAAAGAAGCGTGAGTTGGCAATGATTGTGTCCTTGGTGAGAGTTTTGATGCGTGTGCGTGATGTGAGGCTTGAACCGGGTTCATTGAAAGCTATGTGACCGTCAGGTCCTACACCGCCCATGAAGAGGTCAATTCCGCCGCATGCCTTGATTTTTTCTTCAAAGCGTGCACATTCAGCGAGGAGGTCAGGGGCGTTGCCGTCCAGAATGTTTACGTTTTCAGCGGGGATGTCAATGTGGCTGAAGAAGTTGTTCCACATGAAGGAATGGTAACTTTCCTTGTGCTCGCGGGGGAGGCCCACGTATTCATCCATGTTGAATGTGATGACATTACGGAAGCTGACTTTACCTTCTTTATTGAGCTCGATGAGGCGGCGGTACATGCCGAGTGGTGAACTGCCGGTGGGGCATCCGAGAACAAACGGGTGTTCGGCAGTGGGTTTTGCGGCGTTGATTGCGGCGGCTACATAATGGGCAGCCCAGCGGGAAACGTCGGCATAGTCTTTTTCAATGATAAGACGCATGGTTCAGTTGTTATATATAGTAATTGAATTAAGAGAGCGACAGATGATTAGAAGAGCCAGGCTGCGGTTACAGTCCAGTAATTGTTCTTACCTTCAATCTTGGTGCCGGCGTTGAGGGGAGTGAGGGCGGTGATGGTTTTTGTCATGCCGAGGCCATAACTTGCGCCCACCTGGAGGTGGTTGATGAGCTGTACGCCCAGACCGAAGTTCCAGGCAATGTCAAAAGCCTTGTTTTCATAAGCATTGGTGATTTCACGCTTAGATGCGAGGACTGCGAAGCTGGGACCTGTGAAGATGTAAGGAGTAACAATCTTGCCCACAACGGGGAGGCCGATTTTCCACTTGAGGTTGAGGGGGATTTCAATATAATCACGCTTGCGGTAATTGTCAGAGTTAACCAGTGAAGCGAAGTCAGCGTCAGTACCGGTGTAAAGGTTCCGGTTTACGCGGTGAACGTACATTACAGAGAGGTCAAAAGCGATGTTTACCACGGGAACAGTGGCTTCCATCATCAGACCGCCAGTGAAACCGGCGCGATTGTCATTGTCAAAAACGTTCTTGTTCAGGCGCATGGAGTTAACTTCCATACCGACACGGGGACCAAACTTGAAGATGTCACCGGCAGAGGCGTTCAGACCAACTACCATGACAAGAAGGGCTGCAAGGAAAATGCGGAGTGTTTTCATGCTGTTATAATCTGTTTTTTAATGATGAATTTTTGTTTAATAAAGAGCGGTGCGGACAGAGCCGGCCGTACTAATGTTACAAAATTACAATTTTTATTTTAAATAAGGACAAGTTAATAAAAATTTTGCTTATTTTTGCGCATATGACAGCAGAAGAAAGATTAAAAATAGAAGAAAAGGTGGTGGAGATGCTCCGCACCGTATATGATCCGGAGATACCGGTTGATGTTTACAGCCTGGGTCTGATCTATAAGATAGAAGTTGGCGATGACGGCAACCTTGTTGTTGACATGACACTTACAGCACCGAACTGTCCGATGGCGGACTTCATCATGGAGGACGTGCGGATGAAGCTTGAGAGCATTGAGGGAGTCAAGCAGGTAACTATCAATCTGGTTTATGAGCCGGAGTGGACCAAGGACATGATGAGCGAGGAGGCCAAGCTGGAACTGGGACTGTTATGAGCGCTCCCGCAGGGAAAAAGGTTTATTTTCTGAGTGATCTCCACTTGGGCTACCGCCATGATGCGTCAGAGCTTGAGCGCGAGAAGGGTGTGGTGCGTTTTCTCCGCAAGATAACGCCGACGGCCTCAGAGGTTTATCTGCTGGGCGATGTGCTTGATTTCTGGTATGAGTACCGGACGGTTGTGCCGCGCGGATTTGTAAGGTTTTTTGGACAGCTTGCGGCCATGACAGATGCGGGAGTGCGAGTGGTGTGGCTTGCGGGCAATCATGATATCTGGCTTTTTGATTATCTGCGTGATGAACTGGGAGTGGAGGTGGCCTGCACGGAAGAGCGCGGCATCTTCCGCACCATTGAAGGCAAGGAGTTTTTTCTCAGTCACGGAGACCGGCTCGGGCGGCTGCCGTGGGGTATGAAGTTTATTGGAAAGGTTTTCCGGAATAAGGTCTGCCAGAGACTTTTTTCAGCTGTTCATCCGCGGTGGGGAGTTGGTCTGGCACACAAGTGGAGTCACCACAGCGGGCAATATACCCGTGTGCCTGAGACACTTGCGCCGGTGGTTCGCACGCGTGTAGAGCTCTTCTGCCGAGAGCTGACGCAGGAGCATCCTGAGCTGGACTATATAATGATGGGTCACCACCATGTGGCCCTGGATGAGCCTGTTGGGTCCCATTGCCGCCTGATTATTTTGGGTGAATGGTTCCGGCGCAATACGTACGCTGTTATGGATAATGGGGAATTACTCCTGTGCAGCTGGCACGGGTGAGGGAGCTTACTGTAAGAGCTTGTCCCATAATATATGTTAACGCTGAGGTCGCATATCTCGGAGGGATTTTGGAGCTGGCGTGAGGGAGCAATGCTGTAGCATTGTGACCGAGAGTCAGTTCCAAAAGCACCCGAGAGATGCGAAGTAAAGGTAATTTTCTTTACTTCAATGCGTTGGTTATGTATGAAAGTATTCTCTATCCTTAACTCAAAGCAAAAACGCTGGCTCAAAACATATTGCTCAAAAATTAGTATTACCCTGGAAATAAGAAAGTTTGAGGGTGTAATTTGACTGAAATCGTCAAGGAAATTCTTTCGGTTGATATGCAGTGCGTTAAATCAAATTATGGCACATCTGAATTTATCCCGTTGGAGTGGCGGTGGGTTGTGGAACGGACCATTTCATGGCTTGACAATTTCAGACGTTTGTGCCGTAATTATGAGCAAT
>CAZNBD010000097.1:0-3377 GCA_964571405.1 uncultured Bacteroides sp.
TTAATGTGCTTCCTGAAATCTTTGTTCTCTCCGAAATTTCCTTACGGGTCAGTCCAGACTTGTTTTCTGCAAGAACCTTGACCACGTTGACATAAGTCTGTGCATTGGAGAACAGCGCATTGTACAATTCATCAAACTCCATTCTCAATTTACCGCGAGGATCGAAAGGATTTAGAATCCTGATTGTCACCACCTTTTGTGCGCGGACATGCCGAAGGCATGTCCCTACATCTTTTGACGAAATATTTTCATAATTTAGTAGGGTGTTCAGTTAGATGTACCCCATTTTTGATAATTTTTATTTATGTAAAAGATGCATATTCAATTATTTGCAATTTATTTTTTTATCACATTTTCCTGCTGCAGTAGATTATAAGGGATGTCGGCATCGGAGCGCCGGAGGCGCGGTGGTTGTGTGTAACCCCGGGTGGAGAGCGCAGCTCGGAACCCGGGGAAAAGAAATCTCTTCCTCCAATGAGCGCCGGAGGTGCGATATTGTGGTGATATCATTGTTATGAACATGTCCCAAAACTCTTGTATTCAGCTGTTTGATGCCATAATATCGCCCCTCCCGGGCTCAACTTCTGAAACCTGTCCATACCCCACTTTCCGCTGCGCTCCAAGTGGGGTTACCCATAACCCCCGCCCCTCCGGGTTCTAGTGGTCGGAAGAGCTAAACCAATGTTTCTCACACTTGTTTAAGTAGAAAAACGATAATAATCATGCCGGCCAATAATACCCCCTCAGCAATGCAGCTAATAAAGTCATTGCCCTATGACGAGATTTCAAATATAGCTAAAGAAACCAAAGTGGATTACAAGGCAAAAAAAATAAAAGGGCTCAATATGATGATCGACACCATCTACGCCATGCTGTCTTCCTCCCAGGTCAGCCAGCGGATACTGTCGCTGGAGAATGGGGTTCCGCTTCCCCCGGAAATAAAGCTGAGGTATGAATTGAAATTCGATCCGGTCTCCCACTCGTCCTTCAGCGAACGCCTGGACAAGGTCAACATCAGTTTTTTTGAAAGATCCTACCAACATATATGCAACGTTTACAGGGACTTGGTTCCGGATGATTATCTGGATGAGATGAGCATCACCCGTGTTGACAGCACAATGGTGGCCGAGACGGCCAACAAGCTCCGGAAGGGCTTCAGCACGGGGGTGAACGACAGGTTCGGGGGCGACCGCAGGCAGCTCAAGTACACAATGGCCTACAACGGACTGGGCGTCAGCGCCGCCAGGATATTCACCGACAAGGCGTATTCGTCCGACAACGCACCCATCAGCAAGGTGGTGCATGAGTCCCTGCGCAAGAGCGGCGGCATTTCGGACTGGTATACCTTTGACCGGGGGCTGGAGAATGTCAATGACTTCGGCACCATCAGTGACCACACCCGCAAAGAGGACGCCTGCTTCGTTGGAAGGCTCAAGCTGGCACGGAGCACATCCGTGGAGACGGACAGGCTCCGGGAGGACAAGGTCCGGGAGGACGGCGAGCTGGAGCTTGTCGGTGACACCCTGGGGTACCTGAGGGCGAGGAATTCCACCAAATGGGACACGGGCCATGAATACAGGTTCATACGTGTGCGCTTTAAGAATCCGCGTCCCCGGAATTCAAGCGGAGCGAGCAAACGAAAGAGACGATACGATGAGGAGATGGTCCTGATAACAAATGATTTCACATCGGAGGCCATGACAATAGCGCGAACATACCGTAAAAGATGGGACATTGAGGTGTTCTTCAAGTTCCTGAAGCAGGACCTGAGCTTCTCCCACTTCATATCCACTACAGTCAACGGTCTGAGAGTCATGATGTACATGACTCTGATTGTGGCGTTGCTCATAAAGATATACTCCCTGACACATAATATGGGACTGAGGCTGTCGAAAATTGCGATAGCTACCGAGATCATCAAGTATCATCAGACACAGATCAAGGATCTGGAGAACGTCAATAAGCAACTAGTACAGGAAATTGAGACCCTGAAGAGCAGGTTAGAGTGCCAGCAGGTCTCTTCCGACCACTAGAACCCTCCGGGGCTCCGCAGACGACATTTACGGAGATGTTCTGCTTAAAAACATCATAGTAATCATTATCAAAATCGGGTACAGCAAACTGAACACCCTAATAATTTAATGACATTAATATTCGTTCTTAGCTCACACAGCCGATGGTGCGCGGAGTTTTCCTTTCGACAGGAGCACAGGAGTATAGGATAATAATTATAAATTTTTTTTCAAAATTGTGCCCCTGTCGGGAATTGCACATTTACTTTGTGCGTGAGCTTTAGAAGCGTGATTTTTCAGAGTTGCCGGCACCGGTGCCGCGATAGCGGTCGCGAGTGGTGTTGAAGCGATATTGCATGGTGAGCATCAACGAACGTCCGGGAGAGAAATCTTTCTGTTGAATCTGCACGGCATCGCTGTAAAGATTGAAGTTATTTTTGGCAGAGTTGAAAAGGTCCTTAGCCTCGACAGTGACACTGAAAGCGTCGTTGAAGAATCCCTTGTAGAGTTTGGCGTTGACATACCACGGTGTGTTTGTCAGGCGTGTATTGTTATCCCAGCCTCGGGTCATCAGCTGTGCATCAACGTTAAGCCAGATATCAAAAGGAAGATGCACCGAGTTTTGCCACTGGAACATGAACATCGGGGTATTCATATTCATTGGTTCACCATTGACCGCTAAAGTAAGCCATTGCTTCATCATGCCTACATTCACTTTGGGTTGCCATACTCCCATCTGGAAATTGCCGCCTACGAATGCCTGAAAATAGTGCCGGTGGTCAAGATTTGCAGTACGGATGATTGTAGCCTCCCCATCAAGACCGTAAGGCTCGGTGATATGATACACTCCGTCCTTGAAGTAGGTATAGGAGAGTTGGGCGAAGAAGCGACGCCATTGCGCCATATATTCCACGGTCTGCAATTTCGTTGGTTTCAGATAAGGATTACCTGTTTCGTAAGTGAGACGGTTGATGTAGCTGATCGCCCCGTCAAGTTGACCATAGCCGGGACGCACTGTCTTGCCGGTATAATTAAGTCCCATCCTGACTTTGCCAACTTGCGTGGCGATGTTAAGTGAAGGAAAGACATTATTGTAAGTCTTGCTCTGTCCGTCCTGAAGAAGCCCCATCTCATAATAGTCAAACTTCACATGCTCATAACGCAGACCTACACCTATCATAAAGCGTCCGAACTGCTGTCCCAATTCAGCAAAGGCGGCAATGTTGCTCTCGTCCACACGGTTGTCTGCATCAGGAGTCTCAGGTATGTTGGCAGAGAAAATATTTGATGAGCGAGTATCGGTAAATTCTTGTCCTACTTCAATCTGACCTCTCCATAAGGGATACGTAAAGACAAGTTTTTCAG
>CAZNBD010000098.1:0-1579 GCA_964571405.1 uncultured Bacteroides sp.
GTGATGCACGGGCTTTCTTGTGGGAAAGAATCAGCTGACCCTTGCGGTCCTCCTGGTTTTCGATGAACACTTCCACTGTGTCGCCAACCTTGAGGTCGGGGTTATAGCGGAATTCGCTCATGGGGATGATACCGTCTGATTTGTAGTCGATGTTAACCACGGCTTCGCGCTTGTTCAGGGCGATGATGGTACCTTCGATTACTTCTTTGTCTTTGATTGAGTTGAGGGACTCTTCGTAAGCAGTTGTGAGTTCCTGGCGGCTTTTCTCGCCGGTGCTTTCGCCGTTTTCGTAGGCGTCCCAGTCAAAATCCTCAACCGGTGAATTTTTCAATTCTGTCATTTAATTAGTTAATAATAATGTTGATTAATAAAGGCTGCAATGCGGCGAACCCGGGTGGGGTACGCACCAATTGCGGCGCAAAGGTAGCTAATTTTCCGAATTTCAACAAATTTTATTTATTAAAAAATATATGCTGTAAAACATATTTTTATTTTTTGGAAATTTTATATTAATGAGTAATTTTGCACGTCAGCCGGAGACCGGCGGTATATGTTGCGCCTAATCATACTTATAACTTTAATATATCTAATCATTTAAACACAATCATGAAGAAGTTTTATGCATTCTTCCTGGCTGCCATGGTATGCATGGTGGCCGGTGTGAGCGCTCAGGCTGCTGACTGGTTCATCTCCGGAGCTTTCCAGGGATGGGCACACTGCAATGCCAGCTATAAGTTCACAGAGACTTCATCCGGTGTGTTCAAGCTGGATCTTGCTCAGACTCCCAAGAACACTCTTTCCGGAGGTTTTGTAATTGTTCAGGGTACCGTTGGTAATCCTGACTGGAGCAATAAGATCGGCACCAACGGTTCCAAGGTTAAGGCTGACACTCCTTACAGATATGTAAAGGGCGGCGGTGACTTCACCATGGACGGTTCCGTTGAAAATGCCGTTATTACAATTGACACCAACGCCGGAACCCTCCTTGTTTCCGGACAGGCTCAGGAAAACAATTATAACACTGTTTACCTGGTTGGTGACTTTGGTGACGGCTGGAATGAAGACAATACTTCATATCCCATGACTCTTGAAGCCGGAAGCCAGACCAAGTGGACAGGTGAGTTCACTCTCTCTGCAGCCACTTCTTACTTCAAGATGCGCGCCGGTGCCAATGTTTACGGCACAGGTGGAGAGGATATCGCCGTTGTTCTGGGCACTCCTTACACTGCCTCTATGAGCGGCAATGCTTTCTCAATTGCTGCAGGTACATATACATTTACATTTGATCTCCCATACAACGGAGAGAGCGGTGTCCTCACTGTAACATCTAACGGAGTGGTTATTCCTCCCACACCCGTTGATGAAGAGTTTGGTCTTGTCGGCACTTTCAATGACTGGGCAATTGACAACCTGGTTGAAATGACCAAGACTGAAGAAGGCACTTTTGTTTATACTGTTGAGAGCCTCGCTGCCGGCACTGAGTTCAAGATTGGTACAATCGGCAAGGGATGGAATGATTCCTTCGGTGCAGAAGCTGATGGCGAAGCTGTTGTTGACGTAACAGTCGGCACAGTTATGA
>CAZNBD010000098.1:1679-3291 GCA_964571405.1 uncultured Bacteroides sp.
ATATTGAGAACCTCGTAGCCATGACCAAGAACGAGGACGGCACATTTGTTTATACTGTTGAGAGCCTTGCCGCCGGTACTGAGTTTAAGATTGGTACAATCGGCAAGGGATGGAATGATTCCTTTGGTGCAGAAGCTGATGGCGAAGCTGTTGTTGACGTAACAGTCGGCACAGTTATGAACGCCTGGAAGGGTTCAAGCAACAACTTCAAGATTGTAAACGATCTCACAGACGTAACCATCACCTTTACATATGTAGCAGCCGGTCCCAGCACCCTGCTCGTTGAAGGCACAGAATCAGGTGTTATCATTCCTCCCGTACCCGGAGACGATGAATTCGGTCTTGTAGGTACCATCAATGAATGGGATATTGAGAACCTCGTAGCCATGACCAAGAACGAGGACGGCACATTTGTTTATACCGTTGAAAGCCTTGCTGCCGGCACTGAGTTCAAGATTGGTACAATCGGCAAGGGATGGGATGATTCCTTCGGTGCTGAAAGTGAATCTGAAAGCCCCACAACAGTGGATCTTGAACTTGGAGTGGAAGCAAATGCCTGGATGGGCTCCAGCCACAACTTCGGCATTGACAAGAACCTCACCAACGTTACCATCACATTTACATATGTGGCTGCCGGTCCCAGCAAGGTTATGGTTGAAGGAACAGAGCAGGGTGAGGAAGAAGAGGAAACCCTCACCGCAACATACAACTTTGAGCTTCAGTATCAGAACGAACCTGCAGAAAACTGGACTGCCGATGGAAACAACCGTTTCATTGATGTAAACGGTGTGGCTCTGTATCCGATGACAAACATTGTATCCGCACCCGCACGTGAGGCTTCAAACTCTGTCACCCTCATCTCTAACAAGAACGAAGGCACCAATGTAACCGGCGCCCGCATCTATCAGGGAGCCGACGGCAATATTGAACTGCGCATTTACAAGAACAATACCGTTGTCCTCACAGTTCCTGACGGTTACAGCATCAACAGAATGGAAATTGGCGGAAAGGCCACCAAGTCAACCCTCAAGCTGGCTAACCTCGGAGTTGATGAAGAAAAATGGAACGTAGAGGATGTAGCTGCAGCAGAACTTCCTGAAGGCATGCAGTCAGCAGTTGCCATCACACCCATGGAAGATGACGCCAAGATCGGAGCCATCACATTTGCTCCCACCGGCACAGTCCGCATGGGATATATCACCGTAAAAGCAACACATGATGCCTCCGGTGTTGAAGAAACATTTGTGGTAGAAACAGAAGGTACCGTAGAATACTATAACCTCCAGGGCGTACGCGTATCAAATCCCTCCGCCGGCCTCTATATCCGACGCCAGGGCAATACCGTAAGCAAGGTAATCATTCGCTAACCTCCCTATAACCTAAGCACCAAAGCGCCGGCCTCACACGTGCCGGCGCTTTTTTCATTAATTATTTTTTTTCAAAAACTTTCCTTAACAAATTGACACAATTTTATTGAGGAAAAATTTGACAAAATCAAAAAAATATGCTAACTTTGCACTTAATATGACCTCCCACGCTTCCCGAAGAACAGCGCACCCGGGGAGGTCTTCGATTTTTATGGACTATACCAAACGGCCTCTGACACTGCAAG
>CAZNBD010000099.1:0-3147 GCA_964571405.1 uncultured Bacteroides sp.
GCGAGAATAATGACGAGAATAAACTGATTGAACAAATAAAATTAAATCCCAATATCACGCAACCCCAAATGGCAGATCTACTTGGTTTTTCGGTTAGGAAAGTTAATAGGCTAATTTCCTCACTGAGAAAGTCAGGCAAAATCAGCCGTGTAGGAAAAACCAAAGGTGGATATTGGGTAATCAATAATCAAATATGAAACAGCTTGTCAAACTTGCACATGAAATATGTATGACCGCTCATGCCGGTCAGAAGGATAAAGTTGGGATGCCTTACTATCTGCACCCTGAGCGTGTTGCAGCACGATGCGCCACAGATGCAGAAGCCATTGTTGCGCTTCTCCATGATACAATTGAAGATACCGATATCACACCCGAATATCTTCTTGCCAAGGGCTTCCCTCAGTATATTGTTGATGGAGTTCTTTCTGTCACTAAACGTGAAGGAGAAAGTTACGAGGATTTTGTGGCTCGTGCCAAGCAAAATCCCATCGGTCGCATGGTAAAAATTCACGATCTTGAAGACAATATGGATTTGCGACGCCTTGATGAGCTTACGGATGAAATGGTCTCCCGTCAACGCAAATACCTGAAAGCATATCATTTCCTCAAACAAATGTAAGAGAGTTTTCCGTTGAGGGTCTCCGGTTTGACATCTTATGAGTTTGATTCATTTAAATTTTGTCAATTGATTTAAATGATGTAACTTTGCAGGCGAAAATAGTAAGGATACTGTTTTTGCTGCAGAAGTTTCAGAATGTCAGTACGTTTCTATTCTGGCTTCAACCTTTCCTCTTAACCTTTGTCTCAATGAGAGTAAAGTTCACCCTGGATGAACTGACCTCAGCCCGCTGTGTGGCGCAGCGGGTGTATATGAAAAATTCCTCTTTATATTAATGTACACTTTCAACGAACTTAATGCCATGCCCGATGAACGCCTCGTTAGCGTTGCTGAGGAATTGGGAGTAAAAAAGATAAATGTGCAGGAGCGTGAGGCTCTTGTATATAATATTCTTGACCAGCAGGCTATTGCCGGAGCTATCGGCGCAACCGAGAAAAAGCGCCGCGGCCCCAAGCCGAAGGCTCAGAATGAACAGGAAAGCGCGGCTGAGCCTAAGAAGCGCGGCCGTAAGAAAAAAGAAAATACTGCTGAAGAAGCTGCGCCAGCCGCTGATGTTCCCGCAGTGAAACCGGAGGCTGAAGCCGCTGAAGAGCAGGCGCCTAAGGAACAGACAGCCAAGGAACAGCCCTCAGCCAAACGCCGCGGAAGACCCCGCAAGGCCAAGGCGGAGCAAGCAGAAAGCACTCCTGAGCAGCCTCAGACTGTGGAGCCGGTTCAGGAGTCCCCTGCCCTGCCGGAACAGGCAAGCGAGAAAGCTGCCGAGGTGCAGCCGGAAGCTGTTCCGGTACAGCCTGAACTTCCCGCAAAGGAGGACAGTTCCTTCGGCGAATTCTTTCCCCGCAGCCAGGGCAAAAAATTTGTGCCGCGCAGTCAGCGAGAGCGTCAGGAGCATCCCATGCCCGCGCCCAACAAGCAGCAGCACAAACAGCAGCAGGAACAGCCTGCGCAGAAGCAGCCCCAACAGCCACAGCAGCAGGCACCTGTCCACCCCGGACAGATTATGCTGATTGAGCCTGGACAGCCTCTGCCTCCCGGCCAGGGCAAGAAGAACAAGAAGAACCGCTTTGACCGTCAGCAGAACCGCGTGCAGCGTTATGACTTTGATGGAATCCTGACAGCCACCGGCGTACTGGAAATTGAGCCTCAGGGACATGGTTACCTCCGTTCTCCGGACTTCAATTATCTTCCCAGCCCTGATGATATACTGTTGACCCAGCAGCAGATCAAGGCTTACAATCTCCGTCCTGGTGACCTTGTGGAGGCCCGTATCCGTCCTCCGCGCGAGAACGAAAAATATTTCCCCCTGACAGAAGTTGAGCGCGTGAACGGCCGCAGCCTTGACTTTATCCGTGACCGTGTGGCTTTTGAGCACCTCACCCCTCTGTTCCCCAACGAGAAGTTTGACCTCACCTCAGGCCGCAGCTGCACGCTTTCAACCCGCGTGGTGGATATGTTCTCTCCCATCGGCAAGGGACAGCGCGGACTCATCGTGGCTCCTCCCAAGACCGGTAAGACCTTGCTCCTGAAGGACATTGCCAATGCCATAGCGGAGAATCATCCGGAGACATACATCATGATACTCCTGATTGATGAACGTCCGGAAGAAGTTACCGACATGCGCCGCAGCGTTAATGCGGAGGTAATTGCCTCCACATTTGATGAGCCTGCAGACCGTCATGTAAAGATTGCATCCATAGTTCTGGAAAAGGCAAAGCGCATGGTTGAATGCGGCCATGATGTGGTGGTACTTCTTGACTCAATCACCCGCCTGGCGCGAGCATACAACACTGTTGCCCCCGCTTCCGGCAAGATCCTTTCCGGCGGTGTTGACGCCAACGCCCTCCAGAAGCCGAAGCGCTTCTTCGGCGCAGCCCGCAACATAGAAGGCGGCGGCTCACTGACCATCATTGCCACAGCCCTCACCGAGACCAGTTCCAAGATGGATGAGGTGATCTTTGAAGAATTCAAGGGCACAGGTAACATGGAGCTTCAGCTTGACCGCAAGCTTTCCAACAAGCGAGTATTCCCTGCCGTTGATATCATGGCCTCCAGCACCCGCCGCGATGATCTGCTGTTGAAGAAGGAGACCCTGGACCGCATGTGGATACTGCGGCGCTTCCTGGCCGACCGTAACTCAGTGGAAGCCATGGAGTTCATCAAGGACCGCATGGAGCGCACCCTGGACAATGATGAGCTGCTGCGCACCATGGGAGACTGATTCCTGATACATGTCTAAAGCCGAAAACAACATTTTTTCGGCTTAGACATGAAAAAAGTTGCATTAAAGTTTGGTAGTTTGCCCAAAAGGTAGTAAATTTGCACCGCAAAACAAGGCCGGAGGGCCGGTTAATGCAATAATTGCTTCAATAGCTCAGTCGGTTAGAGCATCTGACTGTTAATCAGAGGGTCGTTGGTTCGAGTCCATCTTGAAGCGCTTATCATTATCACAATCACAATCAAGTACATTTGATGTACAAGCTTCAATAGCTCAGTCGGTTAGAGCATCTGACTGTTAATCAGAGGGTCGT
>CAZNBD010000100.1:0-3097 GCA_964571405.1 uncultured Bacteroides sp.
AGGTCACTTACAAGAAAGGGAATATCCTTCTTGCCAGTGAGAAGACACCAGCTGTCATTGAGTTCAAGCTCAAATCAGGTTATTATGTAGTTGCTTCATCTTACGGTGATGATAAAGAATATCCAAAATATCTCCAGAGAGATATAAAAACTTCCTCGAGGAGTGGAGCTAATTGGTGGAGAAGTTTAAATACTCTACGTAATTATCGAGTTAAGTCGGGAGAGTTAGTAGAAAATCTTAATAGTAATAATGCAGCTCGAGCATTAGTGATACGTTGGATTGATCGGCTGACATCTCTTGCAGATGATTATAATTCTCAGTACGTTTAATTTTTATAAAATAGGTATTTGCTTTTTGCTATCAACTTATGTCATTATAAAAAATAACTGTAATAAAAAATGACCTATGGGATTGTTTGACAAAATAAAGAAATCTGTATCAGATGCGGTTGTAGATATCAACACTCGTGCAGCTCAAACCTTGGACGAGGCAAAAACTCAGGCATCAGAGGTGACTGCAAAGGTTAGTGTTACAACAACTGGGATAGCTAAAAAGATAGGGACAGGAACAGCAAATCTCGTGTCTGCGGGAGCTAAAAATATAGGTGAAGGAATATCCTATCTTGGAGATGCTGTCTGTGAAGCTGGAGAGGGAGACTATACCAAGTTTAAGAATATGACTTCTGCCACGGGCGATTTCATAGCAGAAGCAGCTAAAGATATGACAGGAATAAATGCATATAAGCATTATCAAGCAGCTAAAGTTGATAGAGCGGAAGCGGAAGCAATAGCTCGTAGAGTGGAAGCGGAAGTCGGAAAGGTTAGATATCTTGCAAATGATCGCTTGAAATATATGGGTATGGTGCGTCTGGATGCACTTAAAAATACGGTTGGTAGGTTTATTTCCTTACTCAAACGCATGGATCAGCGCGTACGAGATAAGGAGTATGAAATGTTTACTCAAATTGACATTACAGAAGGAGAACTGAAGGAAATGGAGATGGCTACTTTAGATCAAAAGAAGACGTCATCAACTATTGCCGTAGGCATAGGAGCCGCTGCAGGAGCCTCTATCCTTGCTCAAAAATTTGCAATGTTTGGTGTTCGAAAATTAGCAACCGCATCAACTGGTACGGCAATAAAAAATTTAAGTGGAGCAGCAGCTCAAAAAGCAACAATGGCTTGGCTCGGGGGTAAAAGCCTAAGTGCTGGTGGAGGTGGTATGGCGCTCGGAGCCCAGCGTTTGACAATGATAGGACAGGCAGCCGGAGGCATAACCATTCTAACAACAGCAGCCACAATAGCATCCATGTATTATTCCCATCAACACACTGTCACCACTCAGCATCTTGCTGATGTAAAGATATGGGAAGCAAAGACATTGGCGGCTTGCGAATTGATGAGAAATATAGTTCGACGAAGTGATGAGATTGCAACACTCACTACCCGACTTGAGACGAGGAGCACAGATGCGCTTGATTTACTTGAGGGGATTGCTGACAATTTTGATCCCTCTAATCCGGATCATATCAAAACATTTCAAAAAGCCGCACTGCTGGTCAAATCTACAAGTCAATTATGCCAAACGCCACTGCTTGATCAGAACGGTGAACTAAATGCTGGTTTGGAAGCGGTGACTTTATCTTCGGAAAAAGTTCTCAATAATAAACTTTAAATATGGACTGGAAAGCAATTCAAAAAAACATACATAAGGCTATAGGTGCTGCTCAGTCTATGTCAGACAAAGTCAGTAATATAGCCAATTCCACACAAAAGAACCTGAGTACGATTAGAGGGTTCTCTGAAATTTTGAATGATGAAGGAGATTTATTCAAAAAAGGGAGCAAACTTATGACTCTGGCAGGTTCATTAATTAATGATTCACAAGAAAAATCTGTAGAACTCTGCGGTTCGCCTGCTCTTGATAAAACTGAGAACCTATCAGATGACAATACATGTGATGAAATTGCCAACTCAGAAGAATATGAAATTTTAGAAAGTAATGATATCACATATGGAAGTGATGATCTTGTCACTGGAGGTATGGGTATAGAATCGCCAACAGAAGCTGTAAAAGCTATTGCAGCGATGGGAACGGAAATCGCCAAGGCTATACAGGTTTGCCAAATAGAGGAGACCAAGCGTACGGAGATAAGAGCTAATATGGAAGTTGAGGTCACACGAATAAATGCCATTTCAAAGCTTCTTTCAGATTATCTTGACAAGACCTTTGATGAGCGAGCAGATTTGTTTGACAACTATTTTCATGTTCTTGACAGGGCGATTGAATCAGGAGATACAGCTCTCATGTCAGCAACATTGGGTAGCATTAATTCCTTAGCAGCCCAAAGTCCGTTCAAAGATTTGGCGGATTTTTCAGCAGTCCAGCAACAACTCTGCCAGGCAAGTTCAGAGTGGGATATATAATTTTTCATCATTAAACATCCACAATTATGAGCACAACTCAATTTAGGGCAGCTGTAAGTTTGCCTCCAATTATGCAGTTTACGCCTGCTACTCCAATTAAGGAGATGGGCTTTGAGACTCCTATGTATGATAGTTTTCGTCAGATTACTGAATATAATATGGCAACTGTCAGCACCAAATCGATCAAGCGCGAGACAACAAGAAAAAAGAGCGGATCGACAGGGTATGTATCTGCCAGTGACACAAAGAACGCTGCCGACGACACTAAATCAGTGAAATGATTCTTATTGTTACAAATAAGGAGGATATTCATCCGACACCCGTTATCGAACATTTTGAGAATATGGATGTCCCATTTTTTCGTCTCAATACGGAATCGCTTCTTTCTGACTATGATTTTGAATGGATAAGCGATTCCGTAAGCGGAGACGATTTTAGAATTAGAAATATCCATACCGGATTAGAGGCGTATGGACATGACATTCATTCCGTGTGGGAGAGACGACCATTGGTGCCCACTGAATTGCGGATACCAAATATAGACGAGGTTAATGCCCACAACCTCAAGGAAGCTCACGGATTCTTATCTTTTCTTTTATATTATCTCGGTGATAGGTTTTGTCTGGGACATCATCTTTATGATAGGAGTTCAGCATCCAAGATGCTCCAAC
>CAZNBD010000101.1:0-3081 GCA_964571405.1 uncultured Bacteroides sp.
GCCCCCAAAAAGAAACCAGCGCCCCGGAGGGCGCGCCACAACCCTCGCGTACCTGACCCTCAACCACTTACCCCCCCCCGTCCGCCCCGTCCGAAAAGTCCGACTTGTCCGACAGGTCAGACCCCATAACCCTAAAGACCTTACGGACCCACGTAACCCACTCCCCCTCCACCATTCTGGCTGTGTTTTATTTCACTCCTGCGTTATTTTGTTATATAAATCCTGATAACTGTGAACTACATCGTATTTGACAGTTGAATTTGACAAGGAAGCAAAGTGGCGGCGTGCGCAGGCTAATTTGGATTTTTCTGTTTCGCGGAGATTTACCTCTCGCATTGAGCCCTTGGTTTCTGCTATGAAATAGATGTGTTTAACATTGCCTTCTCTGAAGACAACGGCCCAGTCCGGGTTATAGTGCCCAAGTGGAGTATTGATATAAAAACCGCGTGGAAGTTTTGTATAAACTTCAACATCATCGTTATTTTCAAGTTCTTTGGCAAAATCCATCTCGGTGCCCTTACTGTCTATCACAACAAGATCATAAAGAGATTTTTCACTCTCAATGGCATTATCTCCCACCACACCTCTCACCTCATTAACGGTGAATAGATCTGTGTCAAAAGTTTGAGCGGTAGGATAATAGCTGATTTTCTCAATGACGGCCATCGCCTTGCAGTCATTTATTATAGAGGCAACCTTGATAATGAATTCCTCAGGATTAACTCTGAAAAATGAGAATTTTGACGGTTTGATTCCCTGTAAAATCTTGATGATAGTTCTCCGTGTCAGACAGGTTTCCCTCACCAAATCACCTATCAGGTCATATCTCACTGTCTTGCTGACAGCTTCGCTTATACTCTTGCGTACAGTTTTACCTTCAGACATGGCAGTTCCTGTACTTAAAGTCTCCCGGTTTTGAATTTGTCCCAATGACCCGGATGTAATCTTGAGGTGAATTTCAGTCACATTGAGGTGTAAGTCAATTTGCTCAATACTTTTTTTAATCAGCTCATCAGAACTGAAATCAACCGTGTAAACTGACCTCACATTGATTTGTTTCCAGAGTTCTCTGAACCGGGATTTGGCAAATTTCTCCGCATCAAAATTTCCGATACGTTTACCCCGGGCACTGGGGGGAAGTGGATCTTTGGGATCAAATACGCTATCCAGTACCTTGACTATTGCCGCTGAAAGAGTGGATAAATCGTCTCCGAAATCAAGAGTTCCCCTTCGTTTAGCCTCATGATACAGAGCCGTCAAAGCCCCATCATCGTTTATATAATCGTTCTTTACAAGGCGGTTATTGATTTTACGGGCCATGTCGGCTGTAACCTTAATGTGATTGCCGTTTGCGTCAGCCAGTATCCGCCCATCAAACAGTGCAGCCGTAACAACTGTAGGACGGTAAGCAACCGCCTCTGCTATTTCCTGTTGAAGCGCTTTGGCAAATTTATCGTAACTTTCAGAGGCTATTACCGTAAGGATATTGGTATCAAACACATGATCTCCAAGGACATCCTGGTCCTGACGCTCACCCCGGTAATTTACGCACAGACGCATCCCACGTCCAACCTCCTGTCTCTTTTTGGTCACGTTGTCACTGTCTTTCAGAGTGCAGATCTGAAAAACATTGGGATTATCCCAGCCCTCTTTTAAGGCCGAATGGGAGAAAATGAACCGTACAGGTTCCTCAAATGACAGCAAGCGCTCTTTATTCTTCATTATCAGGTCATATGCGCGTAATGCTTCCTCACGGCCTTTTTCAGAACTTTCCTTGGTGTCAGTCATTTTCCCCTTTTTATCCTGTGAAAAATAACCTGCGTGGACGCTTGCAGCAGGGTGACTCTGCAGATAATGAACATATTCCGGAGAGAACATGTCAATATTCTCTTCCATCACCTTCATGTATTCATGCTCAAAAAGCTCCGCAAACTTACCCGCAGTATATGAATTTCCGGAATCATACACACGATAATTTTCCACTTTGTCAATGAAGAAAAGGGACAGCACCTTTATTCCTTTATTGAAAAGAATACGCTCCCGCTCAAAATGGCTCCGGATTGTTTCCCGAATCTGCTCCCGGCGGATTGCATCCTCATTTACGTTACCCGCCATTGTACCCTCACTGAGTACAGTCCCGTTAAGAAGTTCAACAGTACCGGCGCGTCCGTCAATCCGGTTGACAATACACCTGTCGCTGTATTCCGCCAGTCCGCCACTGTGTTCATACAGATCAAAACCCTCTCCCACAAGCCGGGTGGTCTGCCGGATGCCTGTGGCACTCTTTTTATCAAAAGAAATTCGGGCTTGGGGATTTCCCTTGCCTATAACTATTTCTTCAAGGCATATAAACCCATTCGTACCTGTTGTACCTATCTGTGAGATACCCTTGACCTCTATCTTTTTGACAAGTTTACGGTTGTAAGCGTCAATAGCGTCAAGCCGGAAAACCATATTATAGATGTCTCCATCACGATGGGTGGCAGAATAAAGTAACATCATCAGAGGCTTAAATAATCTCAAGCTCTGTCTGGTACGGTTGTTGCGGTTTGCGCCCAACACACTCTGCGGCTCATCAATTATCATAATCGGATGAGTCTTGGCAATAACATCAATAGGGCGACGCGAGCCGAAATCGTCGCGGCGGTCAAAGATAATTCGGGCTGCAGAGCTGTTGGCAGTATCATCAAAAGAGCTGTTAAAAGCCTGAGTGTTGATAATCATACAATGCATACCGCTGTCGGAAGCAAAAGCGCTGATCTTGGATAGCTGCTTGGAGTTATAGACAAAATACTGCATGCGCTTTCCGTACTCCTCACCGAAGTGGTCATCCATTGTCTGGAACGATTTCAGAACACCCTCCCGGATTGCCACGCTCGGCACAACAATAATGAACTTAGTCCAGCCATATAGTTTGTTAAGTTCATACATCGTCTTGATATAGGTGTAAGTCTTGCCCGTACCAGTTTCCATCTCAACGGTAAGCGTAACGTCGTTGCCCTCGCCTTCAAAAAAATCAATCGGTTTCAGCCCTTGTGCCAGTTGCACCGCCCGCACATTGTCCGTCAACTGTGTGCGGTC
>CAZNBD010000102.1:0-3069 GCA_964571405.1 uncultured Bacteroides sp.
TCTGCTCAATGGATGACCGCCTCAGCGTTAACATATATTATGGGACAAGCTCTAAGGAAACAGCAACTGGTAAATCAACGCATCGGTATATTGCTTACCGGTGCGTACCCAGCTGCGCAGCCTTCCGCAGGTCTTGAAACCCTTGCCCTCAAAAAGTTTCCTGGACGCATCATTGTCCACAGTAACCAGGGCCGCCAACTGATGAATACCAATTTCTGTGGCAGCATAATTACAGAGAAGTCGTAAAGCCGCTTTGCCAATACCGCGCCTTCTGAAGCTCGCGCTGACAGCAATGCCGATAAAGCCCCTCCTGTCCCGGGGGTTATAATCCGAAATATCAATAACACCCACAGTCTCTCCCGTCTCACACAGCACAATGCACAGCCTCAGCTCACGGGCAGAGAAAATGTCAGCGTTGTAACCCTTTATATATTCATAAATCTGCTGACGGCTCACAGGCGCCGTATTGATGCCCCCGTGCTGAGAGCCCTCTTCAGCTTCTAAAAGATACAGCAAATCAAGGTCTTCCGGCTCAGGAGCTCGCAGAATAATAAATCCGTCAGTAAGTTTCATGATTAACCTCCCTATTTGAAAAATCAATAATCAACCCTCAAAAGGCGTGCGGAACATAATGGAACGCGCCAGAGTAGCTTCATCAGCGTATTCAAGATCATTTCCCACCGCAAGCCCACGGGCCAGCTGAGTAATTTTAACAGAACGGTTTGCCCGGCTTAACATCCTGTAAATATAATAGTTAGTGGTGTCTCCTTCAACAGTGGGACTCGTGGCAAGAATAATCTCCTTCACATCCTCATCATCGTTGACACGCTCAACCAAACTGGCAAGCTCAAGCTGATCAGGACCAATACCATCCATCGGAGAAATAACACCGCCAAGCACATGGTAAAGACCCCGGTACTGACCCGTAGATTCAATACTCATCACATCACGCACCGTTTCAACCACACACACAGTGCTGCTGTCACGTAAGGGAGAGGCACAGATCTCACACACCTCACGGTCAGAAATATTATGACAGCGCTTACAGTAACGTATTTCATGCCTGAGAGCACGCAGGGCATCGGAAATACCGTCAGTCTCCTGCTCAGGACGCCGCAGAAGATGAAGCGCAAGACGCAGAGCAGTCTTACGGCCAATACCCGGAAAACGGGTCAGGGCAGTAACAGCATTCTCAAGCAATGTTGAAGAAAATTCGTTATCCATATAGAAATAAAACAAAAAAACGGCCCGGAAAGTCCTGCGCCGTTCATTTTGTACTCCCGAAGGGAATCGAACCCTTATCAAAGGAACCGGAATCCTTCATTCTATCCATTAAACTACAGGAGCCTTTACCTTAAGCGGTTGAGCGGTAAACGAGGCTCGAACTCGCGACCCTCAGCTTGGGAAGCTGATGCTCTACCAACTGAGCTATTACCGCATATTTCACTGCAAAATTACACTTTTTTTCTCACCCCCCCAAATTAATTCCCCTAAATTTCCCTCCCCTCTCAACAAGCAAGTGCAAAATCACTAAAGATATCGTAAAGGAATTTGAATGAGTTCTTGTTGTTCACGTTTGAACCACTGAAAATTCGTACCTTTGCAATATGGTTAGCGATTTCAATACGTCACTTTCTGCATCGGACTTTTCAGACACAAATTCCGATGCAATAGCAGCTCAATTCACTCCGGAGAACATATGCGGTGTGGGAGGAGCATGTGTTGTATATAGGGTGTACTATGATAGGTTGCGTGTTGCTGTAAAACGCCTCAATGAGAAATACCGTGGACAACCTGCTTATGTTGCGTCTTATCGTAAAGAGTATGACATGGGGCGCAGTCTCAAACATGATGCTTTGCCCGCTTATCATGAGTTACATGTAGCTGAAAATGAGGTTTACATAGTGATGGATTATGTTGATGGAATATCCATCCATGACTTCATCAAAACAGAGGAGGGCAAGGAGTATTTCAGCTCAACAGATAACGTACGCAGATTTTTCTCCGAGCTTGTAAATGTGACAGGTTATCTGCACCGTAGTGGCGTTATTCATTGCGACCTTAAGCCTGAAAACATTATGCTAAGACATAGTGACCGTGGGGTGATGCTCATCGATCTTGACAAGGCTTATTCCGATATACTCCATTCAACCCACGGCGGGACCAAATCAATAAGCAATCCTCTGGCAAAGGGAGAAACCATCACTGCAGATAAAGACATAAAGGCTATCGGCCGCGTGTTTGACATCATAACTGAAAATGTATCAAAATTCCCGGCAAGAAAGTTTGGTCGTTTCCGTAAAGCTTGTGATTCTAATGGAATAACAGCGGATAAACTTCAATCTGAGTTGCAACCTCATCCACACAGAAGATTGTGGGTGATATATATCCTTTGCATAATCGTGTTAGCTTTCATGGGGTATATATTCCTTGATAAGGAGAGCCATTCTGCTCAACCTTTACCTGAATCGGAGTCAACAACTATAAACATAGACTTTGACAGAGAAATGAACACATTCACCCGGAGTGCTGAAAACGCTGTGCGTCTGCTATCTGCAGGCTCTTTGAGTGATGAGCAAATGTCAGATTTGATGTTGCGCCTGGTGGAAGATTATACCTCTGCTTATAACCAAGTAGTAACAGCAGCAAAAAACTCTAATCCTCAGATGCCGGCAATTGATGTTGAACTGGCCGTAGCTCGTAAGGCTGAGAATAGTACCGCCTTAAGAGTCCTACAAGAGTTTACAAAAGCGGCAGCCGACACCATTACGGCGCGGTCTCAAGATTAGAATTGGAAATGTACAGCTTATATATTAACTTCAATTGAAGTTAATCCGCCATCTTTGGCAGCCCTATACCCACCTAATGACCGCCCATCGCGAACAACCTCACTGACAAGCATCTCCTGTCCCAGAACTAAGTGAGTGAGATGAATACGGTCGCCTTGCTGTAGCTTGCTATTTACCGACTCGTTGACCATAAACTGTCCGTCCCCCATGTATGTCATCACAATCACACGGGATGGAAGGTATCTCACTTGAATCTGACAGCCTTCATCAAGATCATTCA
>CAZNBD010000103.1:0-3013 GCA_964571405.1 uncultured Bacteroides sp.
CGTTTGATGTTGTTCTTGAGTTCTACACCGTTCTGGCCGTAGTCATAAACAGCTGAAAGGCCGTCGTATATTTCACTTGAGGGAAAGACAAAACCGTATTCTTTGGCGTGTGCCACGATTTTCTTAAACACATCTTCTTGCTGTGCCATATCTTAGATTTTTAGTTATTTATTCTGCAATTCTTTGAACTGCAAATTTAGCAATTAATTATCAACCCGCAATATCCCCGCGCGGCCTTTTCACCAATATTAAGAAAAAACCGCAAGCAGCTTCAACGCCGGATTTCCTTGACCAGTATACCTGACAGCGTATCGGCGCCGATGCAATTCAGATGGGGCATATCATAGAAATATTTCTTATTCCATGTGAAGCCGGAATCCTGAAGGTGGTCGAGAACGGGGACATCGTATCTCTGCGACAGGAAGTCCGGAATCTGATACAGGTTCGTTTCATTATTAAAGATCGGTGATACAAAGAAATACAAGTCTATCCCCAGATCACGGCAGTCTTTGACCAACCGGTCGAGATATTTTAGCTTGACTGAATCCGGTTCAAATTCTTCACCCTCCCGTGCATACCCGTTTGCAGCATTATAAATTTCACCGAAAAGAGGCTGGTAGCCATTGATATGAGGTGCGGCCGGTATAAGAGGCAACAATATCAACTGAGGGACCTGCGAATTCAGGCAATAAAGATTGGAATGGAATTTCAAAAACTCAAGCTGAGAAACGGATCTGATGACCTCCTTCACTATCGGAGAATCATGATAGGGCCTCAGAAAGGCTGTGTACTGACTGTTATTGTTGTCGTAGCAGTCAAGCGGAGGAGTCAGGTCATAGATAACAATCTTGGGAACATGATGTTTCACAGCCATATTAAACAGCGGATAAGCGTTGATTATCCCATGGGCATCAAAACCGCCGTTAAAGCATGTCATGCCGGTCAGCTCGCTTATAAGATTACTGTTGAAATGTCGTGACGCGCGTGAACTGCCTAAAATAAGAATATCCTCGGAAAAATCAGATGCGAGATGACGGGCCTTGGATACTTTCCCGACCTCGGCCTTATTGTGAAGCAAAAAAAGGTAGCCCGACAGGTAATCCACCGCTGCAAGCAGGGCAATGAAAAGCATGCATTTCAGGATAAACTTCTTCATATCGTATCGGCCCGGTTTAGAATATTGCATATATAAACTGCGACGAATCCAAGACGCCAAAACTCAAAACAAGAACCGTGAGGAACAGATATCCTGCCCAGCGTATTACAGAGTGCCTCTCAATAAAAGAGGTAAAGGCCTTGTGGCGATATTCAAGGGGAAACTCTATTAAAAACAAGACGCACAATCCTATTACCACATGCGCCAAAATGGTCTTATTTACAAATAATTCTCCGGGATTGCTGAACATGTGCCCTATCACAACAAGACTGTCAGCCACCGTGGGCATCCTGAAAAACACCCAAGCGAGCGTGACTATGGTAAATGTAACGATAACGCGCGGAGCTACATACATAGTCTTCGAGGGAATCTTGTTAAGTCCGAAGGCTTTCTCAACACATTGAGCTACACCGTGAATGGCACCCCACACAATGAAAGTAAAGTTTGCGCCATGCCAGATACCGCTTACAAGGAAAGTGACAATTATATTCAGATAGGTCCTGAACTTGCCTCGGCGGCTACCTCCAAGCGGTATATAGATATACTTCGTAAGCCACTGTGTCAGGGAAATATTCCAGCGCTTCCAGAATTGAGTTACAGAAGTAGCAAAATAGGGCCTGTTAAAGTTGTTGATGAGCTCGAATCCCAATAGCCGGGCCACGCCAAGCGCCATATAGGAATAGCCTGCAAAATCGCCGTAGATCTGGAAAGAATATAGAACTGCAGTCAGGATATAGGTCGTTCCGCTGAAAATTGTATAATCACCGTAAACGGTATCAACGTAGATTCCGATGCGATCGGCTATAACAACTTTCAGTACCATGCCGAAAAGGATGTAACGCAGACCTGAGACAGCGCGGGCATAATTGAAAGGGGCCGGATTTTTAATTTGTGGCAGTAAATCTTTAGCTTGACTGATAGGGCCGCACAGAATCTGAGGGAAGAAAGCCACAAACAACATGTAATCAAGCATGTTCCGCTCGGCTTTCAGATATCCATAATACACGTCCCACAGGTAACCGAGCGCCTGAAAAGTGTAGAAGGATAATCCGAGAGGGACAACCCAATTCAGCCCGGACAACCCTGCGTCTATTCCTATATTGGCAAGCACAGAAGCTCCGGCCTCGGTAATGAAATTATAATACTTGAATACAAGCAGCGGTAGAAGCGTGAGCAGAACCCCGGTGTAAATTAACCCCTTACGTCTATGCCGCTCGACAATCAAGCCGCCGTAGAATGTAATCAACGTTACACCAAGAAGTATAAGCGCGCAGGCAGGATTCCACTGCATATACAGTCCATAAGATATCGCCAGTAACAGGATCTGCGGTAACTTTCTGAACTTCTTCTTGGCCACAACATATCCTCCCCAGTAAACCAGGAATATTAATGGAAATAACCAGATGAATTGAAACGAGTTGAAAATCATGGGAAGGAAAATTCCTATTTGGGGTGCTAAGTTACCGGTCTGTAAATATATATCGCACCACAAAGATACAAATAATTCCGGGACTCATGAAAAAAGCCCGCATTTACCTTTTCATATCCCCCCTGGTCGCACAAAATGTTAAACATTTTAAATTCGTGTACCAAATTGGCATCCATGCGTTATCTTTGCATAGTCTAAATTAGAAACTTATGGAAATTGTTAGTGCACGAAATTTCAGGGCAAACCAAAGCACATATCTTTCAAAAGCCCTAAAAGGTGAATCAATTTTGCTCACTTCTCGTCTTGGCACCTTCAAAATTACGCCGGTTACAGAGGAGGATTCCCTCACTACGCGCATTTGCAAAGGTCTTGAGCAAGTTAAGAAAATTCAAGAAGGAGAACTTCCCCGCAAATCAGTTCAAGACTTT
>CAZNBD010000104.1:0-2974 GCA_964571405.1 uncultured Bacteroides sp.
GAGCGCGACACTGGCAGTGTCGAGGTGAGCGGTTCGAGTCCGCTATACTCCACCTTCCGCGAGTTCAGAAATTTTCTGGATTCGCTTTTATTTTTCACGCTCATCATGAGACTTGATGGCATATGATGTTAAAATGTATGAATTTTTTGGTGGGACAGTGAAAAGGATGTAACTTTGCAGTGGGGTAAGTCCTACACGGCAAGCTCCCCGAGAAATCCCCCAGGTCTTGACCGAAGCAAGGGTATCGGGTTGTAGCGGCGCGATGTAGCCAGCTTGCCCCTTTTTTTGTATCATTTCTTGTGCAATGTTTGTTTTTCTCAGATCATATTTCTCAGAGCTATACTCAGTTCCGGCGCAATCCCTCCCCGTTGACGCCACCATTGCGGCCATTATAATAATAGGAGCAGTAGCAGCATATTACCTGACCAAGCTGGTGCTTAAAGTGGTGGAAGTCCTCATCTCCCGCACCTCCACCACCTGGGATGACGACCTGTTTACGCCGCGGCTTCTGCGAGCAATCAGCCAGCTCACTCCGGCCATACTCATTCACAATTTCCTTCCCCGGGCCTTTGACCTCACCGGAGGGCTGGCGTGGATTTATACCCTGACGGAAATTTATATCCTGGGGGCCATTGTGGGCATCATCACCATTTTCCTGTCCAATCTTTACAATGCCCTGGGACGACGCCCTCACTTCAAGGCCTATGCTGTCAAGGGAGTGTTCCAGATGGTACAGCTCATCCTGGTGTGTCTGGGAGTTATCTATGCCTTTGCACTCCTGGCAGGCCGCTCACCGTGGGCCATCTTTACGGCCTTGGGAGCTTCAGCAGCAGTTCTGATGTTGGTTTTCAAGGACACCATTCTGGGACTTGTGGCCTCCGTTCAGCTGTCAGCCAACAAGATGCTTCAGCGCGGAGACTGGATTGTCTGTGACAAGCACGGAGCCAACGGCGAGGTAATAGACGTGTCACTCACCACAGTAAAGGTACGTAACTGGGACGCCTCAGTCACCACCATTCCACCATACGCACTGATATCAGAGAGCTTCAAGAATTACCAGCCGATGGTGACCGGAGGAGCACGCCGGGTTGACCGTGCCATAATCATTGACGCCAACAGTGTCCGCTTCTGCACCAAAGAGGAAATAGAGTCACTGGCGGCTGAAGGCTGGCTGGACGGCATGGATGTTGACGCAGCCCAAAAGCATATCAATCTGGGACTTGTACGCAGGTATCTGGAAAAATGGCTGTCCGAGCATCCGGATATCAGAAAAGACTGCACCCTGATGGTGAGACAGCTTGAGCCAACGTCCGTAGGCCTGCCCCTGCAGCTGTATTTCTTCTCCTCCATAACGGCCTGGAAGGATTACGAACACCTGCAGAGTGACATCTTTGATCATGTCTATGCCATTCTGGGCCGTTTCGGCCTGAGGATGTACCAGGCACCTGCTGCTGGCGATGTCCGCGCCATTGCCGACAGGTAATTTACACATAATGACCGTGGATTCTTGCAATAATGCCACGGATTGATTATATTTGCAGAAAATATATATTTACTTATCATTATCAACACAATGCTTAAGAAACTTTTACCGATACTGATGCTTGTCATCGGGGTGAGCGCATTCACATCATGCAATAATCCAGAGTCAAACGAGACTGTCACCACTCAGACCTTCACAGAGTTTTACGGACTGGTGGAAAATGTAAGCGATGGCAGCGTAATGTCATATAAAGGCGTGTCTTACCAGCTTGACATCAATTACACCAATCTCACAGCCAATTTAACCGTTACCGGTCTGAAGCTTCCCAACGGAGATTCCTTCCCGGCCCTGCAGTTCAGCAATGTGCCCTGGACCATGGAAGGTAATGTGCGCCGGATCTTTGCTCAGCGCGTAACACCCACCGCAGTGGGCATGAGCAATCTCCCCACCTTTACCTATTTTGAATTCCGCATCATAGACCGCATCCTCGGAGCCGGTCAGGAAGCAATATACTTTCCCGGGGTGAGCTGCTCAATGGTTATAGCCGATATATATTCCTTTACCAGCACATACTTTCCGCAGAGCCTCTGGGGTAAAACCGTTTCAATTTCAGCCCTGAACGCCACAGAGTACAGCACAGACAAGACTTCTTACGAGATTTCCTTCAACAAGGACAGCAAGAACATAAACATCATGATGTACAATGCCCGTTTTGACCCCAATATGGACCGCGGACTCAATATTGAGCTGCGTAACATACCCGTCAAGGTACGTGCAGGCAAACTGACATTTGATGTTGCAGAAATCACTCCGTTCATAGGCGATACCCCCTTTACCCAGTTCCCCATCAGCGCACTCAACGGAACATTTGACTTTACCGGCGGACTTGACATGGAGTTCATCTGCACCCCCCGCACAGCACCAGGTGCTTACACCGTTACTGTCAATACTTCATTCTCTGATTTGCCCTCTGAATCTATAGATTAAAAAATACTCCTGATGGCAGACGACAAGAAAGTTATCTTTTCCATGGTGGGCGTGTCCAAGACATACCCACCCCAGAAGCAGGTACTTAAAAACATATACCTTTCATTCTTTTACGGGGCCAAGATAGGCATCATCGGTCTGAACGGCTCCGGTAAATCCAGTCTTCTCAAAATTATTGCCGGGATAGACAAGGAATACCAGGGGGAAGTTGTTTTTGCCCCCGGATATTCAGTTGGTTATCTTGAACAGGAACCTACACTGGATCCTGACAAGACCGTCATTGAGGTTGTGCGCGAGGGCGTGCAGCCGGTGATGGATCTTCTGGCAGAATTTGAGAAGGTCAACGAGGCTTTCGGGGACCCTGATGTCCTTGAGGACCCGGACAAGATGGACGCCCTGATTGCACGCCAGGCAGAACTGCAGGATGCACTTGATGCTGCAGACGCCTGGAACATTGACAATCGTCTGGAACGCGCCATGGATGTCCTGCAGTGCCCGCCTGAT
>CAZNBD010000105.1:0-2903 GCA_964571405.1 uncultured Bacteroides sp.
AGGGGTCTCGATGGGGCAGAGGCGGCCGTAATGGGTATAGTGTACGTCACGGACCTCAAAGCCGGCGCGCTCACGGGACAGACCGCCGGGGCCCAGGGCCGACATACGGCGTTTGTGGGTGATTTCGGCCAGGGGGTTGGTCTGGTCCATGAACTGTGACAGCGCGTTGGTGCCGAAGAAGGTATTGATAACGCTGGAGATGGTCTTGGCGTTAATCAGATCAATGGCGGTAAAGTCCTCGCTGTCACGTACATTCATACGTTCACGGATTGTGCGGGCCATACGGCTCAGACCAACGGCGAACTGGTTGTACAGCTGCTCGCCGACGGTGCGGACGCGGCGGTTTGAAAGGTGGTCGATATCATCCACTTCCGCACGTGTATTGATGAGCTCGATGAGGTACTTGATGATGGCGATGATATCCTCCTTGGTGAGTACGCGCACTTCATCCGGAGTACTCAGGCCGAGCTTACGGTTGATTCTGTAACGGCCCACGTCACCCAGGTCATAACGCTTTTCAGAGAAGAAGAGGTTGTTGATTACCTCACGTGCAGAAGCGTCATCCGGCGGCTCGGCGTTGCGCAGCTGGCGGTAAATGTACTGGATTGCTTCCTTCTCTGAGTTTGTTGAGTCCTTCTGGAGGGTATTGAAGATGATGGAGTAATCGTTTGTTGTTGCATCATCCTTGTGGAGGAGGATGGTGCTTACTCCGGAATTGAGAATCTGGTCAATGTGCTCCTCAGTGAGTTCAGTCTCGCGGTCAATGATAACTTCATTACGCTCGATGGTAACCACCTCAGCGGTATCTTCATCCACAAAGTCTTCCACCCAGGTCTTGAGGACACGGGCGGCGAGGCGGCGGCCGATGGCTTTCTTGAGGTTAGTCTTGTTAACCTTGATTTCTTCAGCCAGGCCAAAGATTTCAATTATGTCCTTGTCACTTTCCAGGCCGATTGAACGCAGAAGTGTGGTTACGGGGAGTTTCTTCTTGCGGTCAATGTAAGCGTACATTACATTGTTGATGTCAGTGGCGAATTCAATCCATGAGCCACGGAAAGGAATGATACGTGCGCTGTAAAGCTTTGTACCGTTGGCGTGAGTGCTCTGACCGAAGAACACACCGGGAGAACGGTGAAGCTGGGATACGACAACACGCTCGGCACCGTTGATGACAAAGGTGCCTTTTTCAGTCATATAAGGAATCTGACCCAGGAAAACATCCTGGATATCAGGGTCAAAGTCTTCATGATCAGGATCAGTGCAGCTCAGTTTGAGCTTGGCCTTCAGAGGCACACTGTATGTGAGGCCCCGGTTAAGACACTCCTCAATGGTGTAACGGGGAGGATCAATGTAATAATCCAGGAATTCCAGCTGGAAATTATTACGAGTGTCTGAAATGGGGAAGTTTTCAGCAAAAACCTTGTACAGACCTTCCTTGGTTCTTTCTTCCGGGGGAGTGTCCAGCTGCAGGAAGTCACGGAATGACTTGAGCTGTACCTCCAGGAAATCAGGGTAAGGCAGTGGATTTTTTACCGATGCAAAATTAATACGGGGTTTAACGATCGATTCTGACATCTATAAAAATTTTTATAGCGATAATGATATACTTGGATGAGAATGAATCAGTACACTGGGAGGAGAAAGAGGGCAAAGTGCGTTTATACGCACAAAAGGTTAAGAACATCCCGTGAGGGAAATTCTTAACCTATGTGGTTGACTATGAGAGGGATTATTTAAGCTCTACTTCAGCGCCAACTTCTTCGAGCTGAGCCTTGAGGGCTTCTGCTTCGGCCTTGGCAAGGCCTTCTTTGAGGGTTGAGGGAGCACCATCAACCATTTCCTTGGCTTCCTTGAGGCCAAGACCGGTGAGCTCTTTAACGAGCTTAACCACTTTCAGCTTCTCAGCACCTGCATTTTTGAGTACTACGTCAAAAGAGGTCTTCTCTTCAACGGCTGCACCAGCAGCGGGGCCGGCAGCAACTGCAACTGCAGCAGCAGCGGGTTCAATGCCGTACTCGTCCTTGAGGATCTGAGCGAGTTCGTTCACTTCTTTTACGGAAAGATTTACAAGTTGTTCAGCAAAAGCTTTTAAATCTGCCATTTTTGTATATTTTTATTTTGTTATTATTCTGTTGTTTAGTTTTCTTTCTTTGAGAGTGTCTCAAGGATGCCGTGAAGTTTGTTGCCTCCGCTGGTAAGAGCAGAAATAACGTTCTTGGCGGGAGACTGCAGAAGAGCCACAACGTCTGCAATGAGTTCGTTCTTGCTCTTGATGGCAGCCAGGGCGTCAAGCTGATCAGCTCCAAGGTAAACAGTTTCTTCTACATATGCGCCTTTGAGCATGGGGAGGGTATCGCCTTTCTTGACGAAATCCTTCAGGAGCTTGGCAGGTGCGTTGCCCACATTGGTGCACATCAGTGATGTGCTTTCCTTCAGTGCGGGATAGAGTTCTGTGAAGTCACCGTCCATGGATTCAAGCGCCTTGTGGAGAAGAGTGTTCTTTACCACAATCAGCTTGATGTCAGCGTTAAAGCAGGCGCGGCGCAGTGCTGATGTCTTTTCAGCGTCAAGTCCGGCGGTCTCTACCAGGTAAAAACCGTTGTATGCCTTGAGGGTCTGCGCGATATTCTCTATGATGAGGGCTTTATCTTCCTTTTTCATATACTGTCAGTTTTAAGACCGTTTATGCGTCCACGGTTTTGGGTTCAACCTTAACGCCGGGGCTCATTGTGCTGGAAAGATAAATACTCTTCAGATATGTGCCTTTTGCTGTGGCGGGTTTGAGCTTGATCAGTGTGTTGACAAATTCACGTGCGTTGTCTGCCATCTGTTCAGGTGTGAAGCTTACCTTACCGATTGAACTGTGAACAATACCGTTCTTGTCAACCTTGAAGTCAATCTTA
>CAZNBD010000106.1:0-2893 GCA_964571405.1 uncultured Bacteroides sp.
ACGCCACCAAGATTGCCCAGGAAATCGGCCTTGGCAACCGCACCAACACCATCCTGCAGAGCGCGTTCTTCCGTATCACAGAAGTGATTCCGGTTGACCTGGCCATTGAGCAGATGAAGAAGTTCATTGTCAAGTCTTACGGCAAGAAGGGCCAGGATGTTGTGGACAAGAACTATGCTGCCGTTGACCGCGGTAACGAGTACAAGATTCTGGAAGTTGATCCCGAATGGGCATTCCTGCCTGATGAACCGGCTGCCACCAATAATGATCCGGAATTCATCAACAAGCTTGTCCGTCCCATCAACGCTCAGGACGGTGACCTGCTCAAGGTTTCTGATTTTGAAAATATTGCAGACGGTGTATGGCAGCAGGGAACTGCACGTTATGAAAAACGCGGTGTTGCCGCATTTGTACCTGAATGGCTTGAAGAAAACTGCATACAGTGTAACAAGTGTGCATTTGTCTGCCCCCACGCCGCCATCCGTCCGTTCCTGCTTGATGAACAGGAAACAGCCGCCAGCCCCATGGGCGAAGCCGGTACAATCCCCGCTCTCGGTCCGTCATTCAAGGGTCTGCGCTTTATCCAGGCTGTTGATGTTCTTGACTGTCTCGGCTGCGGTAACTGCGTGGATGTATGTCCGGGCAAGAAGGGCGTGAAGGCTCTGGAAATGAAGCCTCTTGAAACTCAGCTTGAGGTGCAGAAGGACTGGGATTACTGCATGGATAAAGTTACTTCCAAGCAGAAGCTGGTTGACATCAAGCTCAATCCCAAGAACAGCCAGTTTGCCACACCTCTGTTTGAATTCTCCGGCGCATGCTCAGGCTGCGGTGAGACTCCTTATGTGAAACTGATTTCACAGCTCTTCGGAGACCATCAGATGGTGGCCAATGCAACAGGTTGCTCATCAATTTACTCCGGTTCCGTTCCTTCAACTCCTTACTGCAAGGATGCTTCCGGTTACGGTCCCGCATGGGGTAACTCTCTGTTTGAGGACTTTGCTGAATTCGGCCTGGGTATGAAACTGGGCACTGACAAGCTCCGTGACCGTGTGGCTGTAATCATGAAGGAGATGACCACATGTGATACCTGCTCTGACCGCATCAAGGAGCTGGCTGCCAAGTGGCTTTCCAACAGCAACAGCGCCGGTGTGACACGTGAGGTTGCAGATGAACTCATTCCTCTGTGCCAGGCTTGCGGCTGTGACAAGTGCAAGGCTCTGCTTGAACTGAAGAACTTCCTGGTTGCCCGCTCACAGTGGATCATCGCAGGTGACGGCGCAGCATATGACATCGGCTTCGGTGGTCTTGACCACGTTCTCGCTTCCGGCAAGAATGTAAATGTAATTGTTCTTGACACTGAGGTTTACTCCAATACCGGCGGTCAGAGCTCCAAGTCAACACCTCTGGGAGCTATCGCCAAGTTTGCTTCCGCAGGTAAGCGCATCCGCAAGAAAGACCTCGGCCTTATCGCCACAACTTACGGTTACGTTTACGTGGCTCAGGTTGCCATGGGCGCAGACCAGGCACAGACCCTCAAAGCCATCCGTGAGGCTGAAGCTTATGAAGGACCTTCTCTGATCATTGCTTACTCACCCTGTATCTCTCACGGCCTGAAGAACGGCATGGGCAAGTCACAGGCTGAGCAGGCCAAGGCAGTTTCCTGCGGATACTGGCAGCTGTGGCGTTACAACCCCGCAGCTGAAGAACAGGGCGTGAACCCCTTCACCCTTGACTCCAAGGAACCTGACTGGGATAAGTTTGAAGACTTCCTCAAGGGCGAAGTACGCTATGCCACCGTGCTGAAGCAGTACCCCGCAGAAGCTGAAGAACTCTTCTCCGCCGCCAAGGCAAACGCTCGCTGGCGTTACAACAACTACGTCCGCCTGTCCCGCCAGAACTGGGGCGTAGATCCTGAAGTAGAAATGGTTGAAAATTCCAACAAATAATACCAAGAGTATGAAAATTGAAAAAATCATCGGCCGTGAGGTGCTTGATTCCCGCGGCAATCCCACCGTTGAAGTGGACGTAATTCTTGAATCCGGCGCATTTGGTCGCGCAAGCGTACCCTCCGGCGCATCTACCGGTGTAAATGAGGCACTTGAACTCCGTGACGGTGACAAGGCCCGTTACATGGGTAAGGGTGTCCTCAAGGCTGTTGCCAACGTTAACGGTCCTATCGCTGCTGCTCTGGTTGGCATGAGCGCTCTTGACCAGATTTCCATTGACGAGACTATGCTGGCTCTGGATGGAACTGACACCAAGAGCAACCTCGGTGCAAACGCCATCCTCGGTGTTTCCCTCGCCGTTGCCAAGGCTGCTGCCAATTACCTTGACCTCCCCCTGTACAAGTACATCGGCGGCTGCAATACATACGTTCTCCCCGTTCCCATGATGAACATCATCAACGGCGGTGCACACTCTGACGCTCCCATCTGCTTCCAGGAATTCATGATCCGTCCCATCGGCGCTACTTCTTTCAAAGAAGGCATCCGCATGGGTACTGAAGTGTTCCACAACCTCAAGAGCGTGCTCAAAGCACGTGGCCTCAGCACTGCTGTAGGTGACGAAGGTGGTTTTGCTCCCACTCTTGACGGCACAGAAGACGCCCTGAACGTTATCATCTCTGCTATTGAAAAAGCCGGTTATGTTCCCGGAAAGGACATCACAATCGGTCTTGACTGCGCTTCCAGCGAGTTCTACAAGGACGGTCTGTATGACTACACCTGGAAACAGGGTGCTGAAGCTCCCAAGCTGACAAGCAAGGAGCAGGCTGAATACCTCAAGAAGCTTGTTGAGGAATATCCCATTGACTCAATTGAGGACGGTATGGCTGAAGGTGACTGGGAAGGCTGGAAGATTCTTACAGACCTTATCGGTGACCGTTGCCAGCTCG
>CAZNBD010000107.1:0-2855 GCA_964571405.1 uncultured Bacteroides sp.
ATAATAGTATTCATCACTGCATGGATCATAACATTTCGGAACCGCCGAAAAATTATAAGCCATAGAGATAAACTCTTTGAAGTTGAATCAAAAGGGAAAGAAGAGCGGGAGTAAGCAAACCATAACCACTCCAAGAATAAGCTGCAACGGTACGCCAACTTTGACATAATCCATAAATTTATATTGGCCAGCTGACATAACCAATGCATTAGGAGGAGTGGAGAATGGCGAGGCGAAGCAAAGACTTGCTCCGAAAGTTACGGCGAATAGAAATGGCAATGGACTGACTCCAAAAGTTACGGCGCTTTCAAGGGCTATGGGTGCCATAAGTACTGCAGTTGCAGTATTGCTGATAAACAGGGTCATCAAGGATGTAGTGAAATATACTCCGGCCAGCAGCATAAGAGGTCCGAAGTTGCCCAGCGTTGCTACCAGGGAACCTGACATCATTTCCGATACCCCGGTTTTTTCCAGCGCAAACGACATTGGCATCATGGCCGCAATCAATACAATACTTTCCCAGTTTATCGTTTTGTAGGCTTCATCAACACTGCGGAAGCACCCTGTCAGCACCATAAGAACAGCTGCAGTTAGAACACATACAACAGCCGGCATCAAATCAAGCACCAGCGCTATTACCATTCCAATCATTATTGCTCCTGCTATAGGTGCCTTGAAGTCCAGGGTCACTTTTGCCGCCTCCTTCTGGGGCTGACCCAACACCACCCAAAGCTTACTTTCGTTATTTAGCCTTTCAATAGCTTCCCATGAGCCTTGCACCAGAAGCACATCGTTATGCTTTATTACCGTATTACCTAAGGAACTGCTGATTATTTGGTTTTTACGGCGGATACCTATCACATTTACATTGTAGTTGGCTCTCAATCCTATATCGCCAACCGTCCGGTTAAGAATAGGTGAATTTGGCATCGGAACTATTTCTGCTATACCGACATCATAGAATTGCAGGCCATTATCATCACTATAATCAATTATTAGTCCGTAAGCATCTGCAAACCGGCTTACATCATTTCGGTTCCCTCTCACATAGAGTATCTCTCCGGATGACAAGGGTGTGTTTGGATCTGCAGCATGCTGGGTTATATTCTTTATTAACCTTCCCGGATTGTCGCCCTTTCTTACTTCAAGAACATCAATGTTGAAGTCGCTCCGAAGATTAATTTCATGGAGCGTTTTCCCTGAAAGAGGGCTTGAATTTGGTATGGAGATTTTATACAACTCAGTTTCAAGACCATATTCCTTTACGAGATCCGTGATACTTTTCTGGCCATTGTCATCAGCTTTATTTGTAGTACCTCTGCGGGAGAGGAATATCTTACTCAGAGGAATAAGGAGTAAAGTACCTATGATGAGGCAGACCACTCCGGCCGGGAAAAAAGAGAAGAACCCAAGCGGGTGGTGTCCGGCCTCTTCCCACACTTCCGCAATAACGAGGTTCGGAGGAGTACCTATCAGGGTCATCATTCCGCCCAAACTACTTGCAAAGGCCAGCGGCATAAGGAAACGAGAAGAACTCATGCCGGCCCCCGCTGTCATACTCACTATTATCGGCAACATTAGAGCCACTGTGCCCGTATTACTGACAAAAGCACCGATAAATGCAGTACCTGCCATCACGAGAATAAAAAGCCGCATTTCATTATTACCCCCAAGCTTCAGCAGCCGGGCACCTATCACCTTGGCCAATCCCGTCTTGAAGATGGCTCCTCCCACAACGAACAGTCCCACCATCATTATAACGATAGGATTAGAAAAGCCTGAAAGTGCCTCGGAAGTTGTGATAACGCCGCTGAGCACCAGTATTAATAGAGCAATAAGGGCCACTATATCCGCACGGATCCGTCCCCAGACAAAACCTAAGGCAGCAAGCAGAAGTGTAAAAATTGTGATTGTCATATAACTTGGTTCTTTTTACATAGCAAAATTACAAAAAATCCTTGATATCTCAGACCACCTCCGTATGTATCTGTTTCAATCAGCCTCCGAACAGATTATATTTGCCACGTAGGAGTGTTGAATGATTTTTGAAATTGCTCTCAAACTTATTTGGCATCATATTTGTTAAAATCATATCAAAAGAAAAATTAACGTTCAACTTATTCAATAGATATGAATTTTAACAACTTTACCATCAAATCGCAGGAAGCCATTCAAAAGGCTGTGGAAATTACCCGCGGTGCCGGTTCTCAGTCCGTTGAGCCTGTATGCCTCCTCAAGGGCATTATGGACGAGGGCGAGTCGGTGCTGAAGTTTATTTTCCAGAAATTGGGCGCAAATCAGGCGCATATTGAACGCCTTGTGGATGATGAAATTGCTCGCCTGCCAAAGGTGTCCGGCTCTGAACCTTACCTGAGCCGTACCGCTAACGATGTCCTCCAGAAAGCGCTGGATGTGGCCAAGAAGATGGGTGACCAGTATGTGACTCTAGAAGCCATCCTCGTTGCTATTTTTGAAATCAATTCTCCGGCATCAACCATCCTTAAGGATGCAGGCCTCACTGCCAAGGAACTCAATGCTGCTATTGAGGAGCTCCGTAAAGGCAAGAAAGCAACCGATCAGGGTGCCGAGGAAACATATAACGCTCTGTCAAAATACGCCATCAACCTCAATGAACGTGCCCGTTCCGGTAAACTTGACCCCGTGATCGGCCGTGATGAGGAAATCAGACGTGTCCTTCAGATTCTGAGCCGTCGTACCAAGAACAACCCCATGCTTATTGGTGAGCCCGGTACCGGTAAAACCGCCATTGCAGAGGGTCTTGCACACCGTATTGTCCGCGGTGACGTCCCGGAAAACCTCCGCACCAAACAGATTTTCAGCCTGGATATGGGTGC
>CAZNBD010000108.1:0-2815 GCA_964571405.1 uncultured Bacteroides sp.
GATGATGGAAAGCCATAAGTATGCCGACATAGGCTCATGGTGGGAACGCAAGAAAGGAAAAGATGCCAACGAAATAGACATAGTAGCCCTTACAATAGATGGCAAGAATGCGATAGTGGCTGAAGTAAAGCGCCAGAGCCGCAACTATGATCACAAGTTGTTTATGGAGAAAGTAGACTGCATAAAAAACTCCATATTATCTAATTATAAGATAGAAACACGCATGCTGACCTTGGAGGATATGTAACGGATAATATAGAACAGGCTATAAACAATCACCCCCGCCGGACAAATGGCGGGGGTGATTGTATTTATGGAGTTAAGGTTTAGTCCTTTTTGGCAGGCTTGGGGCCACGGTCACCATCACGGCGGGGACCACGGTCGCCATCGCGGCGGGGACGATCTCCCTCACGACGGGGACGGTCTCCTTCGCGGCGGGGACGGTCTCCTCGGGGTGCGCGCTGGGGTTCCACATAACCCTCGGGTTTGGGTGTGAGGACGCGCATGCTGAGACGGTACTTACCGGTCTTCTTATCAATCTCAATAAGTTTGACGTCAACCTGATCTCCTTCCTTGAGGCCTGAAGCCTCCATGTTCTCAAGGCGTTCCCAGGTAATCTCGCTGATGTGGAGAAGGCCGTCACGATGAGGCATGAACTCAACAAATGCACCGAAGTCCATTATACTGCGTACAGTTCCATGATAGACCTTGCCTTCTTCAGGCAGCTCAACAATGGCGTTTATCATTGCCAGAGCACGGTCAATTGAATCCTTGTTTGCTGCGGCCACTTCAATGTATCCGCCTTCATCAATTTCATCAATTGAAACAGTGGCACCACTTTCTTCCTGAATACCCTGGATAACTTTTCCGCCCGGGCCGATAACAGCTCCGATGAGTTCCTTGGGAATAATCATGGTGACAATGCGGGGAACATGTGGCTTGTAATCCTCGCGGGGCGCAGGAATAGTATTGTTGATGATTTCAAGAATATGGAGACGGCCGTCACGAGCCTGAAGAAGTGCTTTCTCCAGAATTTCATAACTCAGACCGTCACACTTGATGTCCATCTGAGTGGCGGTGATACCGTCAACAGTACCGGTAACCTTGAAGTCCATATCGCCCAGGTGGTCTTCATCCCCGAGAATATCGGAAAGTACAGCGTACTTTGTGCCGTCACTGATAAGACCCATAGCAATACCGCTGACAGGTTTCTTCATCTTGACACCGGCATCAAGAAGAGCAAGAGTACCGGCACATACAGTGGCCATAGAAGAAGAACCGTTACTTTCCAGAATGTCGGAAACAATGCGGCAAACATAGGGGAAGTCCTCAGGGAACATACGCTTGAGCGCACGGTGAGCCAGGTTACCGTGACCTACCTCGCGGCGACCGACACCGCGCTGAGCCTTAGCCTCGCCGGTGCTGAAGGGAGGGAAGTTATAGTGAAGCAGGAAACGCTCGCGGCCCTGGTTCAGAACATCATCAAGGATTTTCTCATCCAGCTTGGTACCCAGAGTGGCAGTGGCCAGAGCCTGAGTCTCACCGCGGGTGAAAACAGCAGAACCGTGAGGTCCGGGCAGATAGTCAACTTCAGCCCAGATAGGACGGATCTCAGTGGTCTTACGGCCATCCAGACGCACACCCTCATCAAGAACGCAGCGGCGCATGGCTTCTTTCTCCACATCGTGATAATAACGCTTCACCAGAGGAGTCTTCTCATCACGCTCCTCCTCAGGAAGACTGTCAATATATTCCTGACAAACAGCATCAAAAGCATCCTGCCTCCAGTGCTTGTCAGCGCAACCCTTGCGGGCAATGGCATAAGCCTTGTCATAACATTTGGCGCGGACATCCTCGCGGAGAGCCTCGTCATTAGTTTCATGGCAGTACTCGCGTTTAACAGTGCTGCCAACTTCCTCAGCCAGCTCCATCTGAGCCTTGCACTGCACCTTGATGGCGTCATGAGCGGCACGGAGAGCAGCCAGCAGGTCAGCCTCTGAACATTCGTTCATCTCGCCCTCCACCATCATGATATTATCATAAGTGGCACCCACCATCAGTTCCATGTCAGCCTTCTTGAGCTGTTCAAAAGTGGGATCAATTACAAATTCACCGTCAATGCGTGCAACACGCACCTCAGAGATAGGACCGTTGAAAGGAATATCACTCACAGCCAGAGCGGCAGAAGCAGCAAGACCGGCAAGGCAGTCAGGAGCGTCAACACCGTCAGCGGAGTACATAGTGATAGTAACAAAAGTGTCAGCGTGGTAATTGTCCGGGAAAAGGGGACGGAGAACACGGTCAACCAGACGGGCCGTCAGAATCTCATAATCACCGGCACGGCCTTCACGTTTAAGGAAGCCGCCGGGGAATCTACCGTTAGCGGAGAATTTTTCCTTATACTCCACCTGGAGGGGCATGAAATCAACGCCCTCACCCGCCTCTTTGGCGGAAACCACGGTGGCAAGGAGCATGGTATTGCCCATGCGCACTTCAACCGCTCCATCAGCCTGCTTTGCCAGCTTACCGGTCTCAAGTGTAATAGTCCGGCCGTCAGGCAATGTGATGGTTTTCTTAATTACGTTCATAAGATTGCGTATTATTTTATTTTTTCTCTGCAAATATCGCGCAAAGGTACGGATTTTTCCCCACAATTCCAAATATAAATTAAGGAAGGGCTTAAAGTTTGCTGTTTGGCGGGAGACGTTTTACATTTTCAAATATACATTTCACTCAGTTTTTATATGAATGAAGGAAAAAGTTTTGGGGGTGTGAAAAAAAATGCTTACATTTGCGGATAATTGCATTCTTGCGG
>CAZNBD010000109.1:0-2771 GCA_964571405.1 uncultured Bacteroides sp.
TTCCTGATCCGGTAAGGGCGAACCTCTTTTTGGCACCGGAGTTAGTTTTAACCTTGGGCATTTTTTTGTAAGTTAATTGATTAATTCGAGTTTTATAATGGAACGCCAACCCGTGGCGGAATCATTATTTCTTTTTGGGTGCAAGCATTATGATCATGCGCTTTCCTTCAAGCAGAGGCATCTGCTCAACCTTTCCATATTCTTCCAGGTCATTGGCAAAACGGAGAAGAAGAACCTCTCCCTGCTCCTTGAAAAGTATTGATCGGCCTTTGAAGAATACATAGGCTTTAACCTTGGCTCCTTCTTTGAGGAATCCCATGGCGTGCTTGAGCTTGAAATTGTAGTCATGGTCATCTGTCTGAGGTCCGAATCGGATCTCCTTGACCACAACCTTGGTGCTCTTGGCCTTGATTTCCTTGGCCTTTTTCTTCTGCTGGTACAGAAATTTCTGGTAATCCAGCACCTTGCATACCGGGGGCTCTGCGGAGGCAGATATTTCCACCAGGTCAAGTTCAAGTTCCTGGGCAATGGCGCGCGCTTCCTGAATGGAATAAATACCGGGAGTTACATTGTCTCCAACAAGGCGAACTTCACGTGCACGTATGTGCTCGTTAATATTGTTGGGGGCCTGTTTTGCCTGACGTGGGTCACGGCGCTGCTGTGGCTGCTGTGTCGGGCGGTTTCCGGCGGGGGCGGCTGGACGGGGGCCGGCCGCAAAGGGTGGTTTTTTCTCCATTCAGTTATTTATTGGTTGATCATTTGATTGACTTCATCTGTCAAATTCTGTGCAAAGGTAGCAATTTTCATTGAACCAAGATCACCTGTGCCGGGTTTTCTTACAGAAACTTCACCGTTTGCCTCTTCTTTTTCGCCAACAATGAGCATGTAAGGCATACGCTTGAGCTGATTGTCGCGGATTTTGCGGCCCAGTGTTTCGTTTCTGTCATCAATGGAAATGCGGATATCCTGCTTTTCAAGTTCCTCCGCCACCTTGCGTGCATAATCCAGATACTTGTCTGATACCGGGATTATAACTGCCTGCTCAGGTGCAAGCCACAGGGGGAAGTGACCGGCGGTGTGTTCAAGGAGCACTGCCACAAATCTTTCCATAGATCCGAACGGCGCGCGGTGAATCATCACAGGTCTGTGCTTGGCATTATCGGCACCAGTGTACTCAAGCTCAAAGCGCTCGGGCAGATTGTAATCCACCTGAATAGTACCCAGCTGCCAGCGGCGGCCGATTGCGTCCTTAACCATAAAGTCAAGTTTCGGACCGTAGAAAGCAGCTTCACCAAGCTCAGTACGGGCGTTGAGACCCTTTTCAGCGCAGGCATCAATGATGGCCTGTTCAGCAAGGTGCCAGTTCTCGTCAGAACCTATGTATTTTTCCTTATGCTCCGGGTCACGCAGAGAAATCTGAGCTTCAAAGTTCTCAAACTTGAGCGCCTTGAATATATAAAGGATAATGTCCATGACTTTGAGGAACTCATCCTTTATCTGCTCAGGTGCACAGAAAATGTGAGCGTCATCCTGCGTAAAACCACGCACACGTGTCAGACCGTGAAGCTCACCTGACTGTTCATAACGGTAAACAGTACCGAATTCAGCAAGACGCAGCGGCAGCTCGCGGTAAGAACGCGGAAGAGCGCGGAAAATCTCACAGTGGTGAGGACAGTTCATCGGTTTGAGCAGGTATTCCTCACCTTCTTCCGGAGTATGGATGGGCTGGAAAGAATCCTTGCCGTACTTGGCATAATGGCCGGAAGTAACATAAAGCTGCTTATTGCCGATATGAGGAGTGATTACCTGAAGGTAACCGTACTTACGCTGAATCTTGCGCAGGAACTGTTCCAGGCGGTCACGGAGAGCTGCGCCCTTAGGAAGCCACAGGGGCAGACCGGCACCCACCTTGGATGAGAAAGCAAAAAGCTCCATTTCCTTGCCGAGCTTGCGGTGGTCACGCTTCTTAGCCTCCTCAAGGAGTGCCAGATATTCATCCAGCATAGACTTCTTGGGGAAAGACACACCGTAAACACGCACCAGCTGGTTGCGCTTCTCATCGCCTCTCCAGTAAGCACCCGCCAGACTCATGATCTTCACAGCCTTTATAGGAGCAGTGGAAGCAATGTGCGGACCGCGGCACAGGTCAGTAAATTCACCCTGAGTATAAGTGGTGATATTACCGTCCTCAAGTTCGGAAATAAGCTCACACTTATATTCCTCGTTCTTGTCACCGAAGAACTTCAGCGCGTCAGCCTTGGAAATATCGGCACGGACAATAGCCTGGTTCTCCTTAGCCAGCTCAAGCATCTTGGCCTCGATTTTGGGGAAGTCAGCAGAAGTAATCTGATGTTCTCCGGGGTCAATATCATAATAGAACCCGTTTTCAATAGCGGGGCCGATACCGAATTTCACTCCGGGATAAAGCTGCTGCAGAGCCTCAGCCAGCAAGTGAGCGCTACTGTGCCAGAAAGCGTGCTTACCCTCAGGGTCATCCCACTTGAACAGTTTGATTTCCGCATCCTCAGTAATAGGACGGGTAATATCCCACTCCTTACCGTTGACGCTGGCCGCCAGAACCTCTTTGGCCAGACGCGGAGAAATGCTCTGGGCAATCTGCTCAGGGGTGATACCGCTCTCAAATTCCTTTACGCTATTGTCGGGAAAAGTAATCTTAATCATTTATAAATGTGTTAATTGCGTGCGCATAGCGGAAACCTCCCGCCCACGCGCTCAAAATCCGCCGCAAAGATAGCAAAAATTCCCGTAAC
>CAZNBD010000110.1:0-2760 GCA_964571405.1 uncultured Bacteroides sp.
ATAGATTTCTTCGTTCTGCTTGTGGCTGTGATAGAAAGGAATTACTGTTCCTGCCGGAAGATTATTTACGGATACCTCTGCACCTGTAAGTGCGAGTGTGTCATGCAGCTCTGTGCGAGGAGCGCCTTCAGCTACATGTGTTTTGCTGTAATTGCTCATTGTCTTACTTTTTATAATTATAAGTGGTTTTTGAATGTTATACGTTGTTAATTTAACAATTTATTCGCCAAACATTCTTTTGATTTGTGCTATTCGGAGTTGATTATATAGCGTGGTCTGAGGAGAATCCGGCACCAACAAATCAAATCCATGGAATACACCGGGAATGATGTGAAGCTCCGTGTTCACTCCTGCGCATGTCAAACGTGCAGTGTAATTGAGACATGACATACAGAAAAGGTCAAGAGTCCCGACTGCAATAAAAGCCGGTGGTAAATTTGCCAGGTTTCTTGCGAGAGATGCCGAATAGTAAGGAAGTTCGTCTTCCTGCAATTTCTGGCCTCCCAACAGGGTGTCCCATCCAAGACGATTATAAGCCGGAGTCCAAACCAATTGACCGGCAAATGGATCCGGCATCGGATCTTCATCAGTCCCTGTCCTGCTGTCGAGCATAGGATATGTCAATGCCTGCCCACACAATGCAACTTTACCATGATCGCGGTTGTAAAGTGCAAGGCGGGCTGCAAGACCACCTCCTGCGCTTTCTCCTAAAATCACGATACGGGTAGGATCCGCACCAAACTCAGATGCATGGTCATGGATATACTCAAGGCCTGAATAGGCATCGTGCAAATCTGCAGGAAACGGTGCCTCTGTTGCCAAGCGATAGTTGACACTTACCAGGATTGCCTGCAATCCATTGGTGAGCACATCGGGTTTGGTAGCCATTGTGTTGGCATCTCCCAAAAGATAGCCGCCTCCGTGCATGAAGTATAATATTGGAAGCGGACCTTTACGTGTGAGTTCTGTCGGATGCCATATATAAAGGTCTATATCATTACCGTCCATACCCTTGATTGTGACTTTTTGCGATCCCGGCAATTTCTGACTATCACCGATCATGCTCACGTAGGGATTTTGATCAAACGGCTTCTGACAAGCTTCAAATATCTGATTTATAAAAGGCAACTGATATTCTTTTGCTATCAGGTGCTTTGATGTGAATTGTTCTGCCATAATAATTAATAATTATTTTTAGTAGCCGGCTTTTACAAACTTTCTGCGCTACTGTTATACTTTTCAAACATTCATGAGATATATTAGTTTTAATGAAATCCAATAAAGCCTATAATGGAATATTTTTTGCAATGTATGGAATATTAATTGACTTAAAACTTCCGTTTTTTGACAAACCAATATTCTGAATGTAATGTTATAATGGAAACAACCGAGATATGGCACAAAATATCATTCCTCCCCTGTGGACAATTAATGACCTCAATTCCGCTGCTGAGGGAATGAAATTTGGTTCTGACTTCATTTTCTATCGCGACTTCACAGCCTTAAGGAAGATTACCGACAAAATTGTAGTAAATTTTGTCGGCTTCATTTATGTAGCGACCGGGAAAATTGCAATCACCCTAAATGATATTTCCCTTAAAGCGGAAGCGGGACAGATAATATTCTATAAGGCGGGTGACTTTATCTCCGATGTGCTGTTTTCTCCTGATAGCGATGGAATGCTATGCGGAATCGGGGCGACTGTTCCGTTTGAAAGCAGAAGTTCAATCGGTTTTCCTCAACTCACGTCGTTGAAGGCTAACTGCGTGGTGTTTAATCTCAGTGAATCTGTTATCAAGCTTCTTGAAATATACAGTGTGTTATTGAGCCAGAAATATTCAATGACGATAGAAAATGTGCGTTTCACTATTATATCATTGATGGAAGACCTGCTCGCTTCGGTCACTCTTCCGGGCTCTAATCCCGATAAATTACCGACAAGACAATCTGCGGAAATTCTTTATCAACGGTTTTCCACCCTGCTCATTGAATCTTATCCCAAGCCAAGAGAAGCACAATGGTATGCTGATGCACTCTCAGTGTCACCAAACTATCTCGCAAGAGTTGTAAAACAGATGAGTGGTAAAAGCACAATGGAGTGGATCAACGAAGCCATTGTGACCGATATCCGCACTTCGCTTATACACACAAATGAATCGATAAAGGAAATTTCTGCCAGATTAGGCTTCAATAATCAAGCATTCTTTGGAAAATATGTTAAGAAACACTCCGGCATGACTCCCAAACAACTCAGAGCATATTTAAAGTCCAAGAATCAATAATATTCTCAAATTGTAACTCATCTAACCTTTCCCACTTACTGAGTGTTATAAAGATAAAATATTCAACTTTCGCAAGCGAAAGTTGAAGGTTATGAGGTTAATGCTTCGCAGGTTATAAGGTTAAGATTTCTTATCTTAAATAACAATGAATAAATATTTCGTCAAAATTTGATAACCCTATAACCTTATAATCTGATAATCTTTAAGTTGAGCTTGCGAAACTTAAGTAAAATATAAAGTTATGAATACTGAAGAATTAAGAGATTATTGTCTTTCTCTGCCGAAAGCAGTTGAGAATCAACCTTGGACCGAACCACAGTATCAGATGCTCATCACTTTCAAAGTAGGCGGCAAGTGGTTTTGTCTGTTTAACCCTGATGAAAAGTTCATCGACATAAAGTGTGATCCTGAAGTTATCGTAGAGATGCAGTCAAGATACAAAGGTGCTTTCCCTGCTTGGCACATGAATAAGGAGCAT
>CAZNBD010000111.1:0-2659 GCA_964571405.1 uncultured Bacteroides sp.
TTGAAACCCGGTACACCGCAGCCGTCAGGCGGTGGTGTACCGGGTTAACGATGTGACATCCCGCCGGAATGCTCCGGCGTCAGCGTGGGAGGTTATAGGTTTGTGGTTCTATACCATTCTCCAAAAGGGTATAATACATGCGACTTCATAAAGTTTGTTTATTTTCGTGCAGTGATATATCCTACATTAGCTGTTTGTTTCTTATTCGCAGGAATTTCAGAGGTCAACACTTCCGGAATCGGCAATATCCCGGAATCATCAAGGATTTGAGCAATCTTGGTTAAGACTTCATGATACAATATAACTTTGAGAGCGGCATCATTATAATTGCAATTCCAACCGATGGTTTCTGCAATAGTCTCACCGTCAAAATGTTGATTAAAGGCATTTGCGGCAGCGTCTGCCCAAGTTTTCGCTGCGTTGCTAATTTCATCTTTTCCGTCAAGGATTGGGATAGTCAGGTGATTAACCTCATCAATCACTCCGAATCTCTTGCAGTCCTGCACCATTTCTTCAGATAAATCTTCTCCTTTTAAAAGATTACGTATCCCGTTCAGAATATGAGTCCTTACAAACACCGTGCATAAATAGGCATTGGAATTATTTCCCCATGCAAACTTGAATTTATAGTTTTCGTTTAATCCCATGCCATTTGTACCATATACATTGGCATCTTCAGGGCGATAGAAATAGAACAAACCGCTCCACGTCATACTATCAGTATGGCAAATAGTTGAATTTTCTTGATTCACACCGATATTCTCCCAGATGATATCATCAAATACATACGAGTGCACTAATGGGAAAGCCGACTCCCGATAACCAGCACTATCCAAGACGGAAAAGAAATTATCCCTTTCCTGTTCGGTGTCGTTGAGGATTGCTGCGGCTATTTCTTTTGCCTTCAACCGAAGATTTTCAGTAGCCATGGTGTCAATGAAAGGTATTGCAGAATAATAAACACCATCATTGCGGTATATCATTCCTTCATTTAGAAGTCGGAGCGTATCTGCCTGTGCTAAGTCAAGTTCAGAATGGCTTAACTCTTGCAATGACTTAGGCTTCTCCCAAAGATTGAGGAGCACATCAAAATTTTTACCCTCTTTAATCAGTTCTCCCGGATATTGGTCTGTATAACTTATAAATGGTGTATAGTCCCAGTCTTGTATAGCTGCGAATCCAACAAGCGGTATAAACAAGAGTGTTAATAGAAATTTTTTCATTTGAAAAATGCAATTTAACATAGACGGATAAATATAAACTCTATGATATTTACTTTCGAGTCAGTATTAACGTAAACTCGTTGGGGAGGAAGGCTTGGAGAACCATTCTGTTTTTCTTCCGCTCTATCACGGTCCAGTTTCCGACAAAAGCACCGTTAAATGTAATCATATCCTTAGTTATGCCATAAATAAATGAACCTTCGTAAGAATCATCATCGTAAGCTGGTATGCATTTACCCGAATTTTTGGAAAGAAATTGCATAACAAAGTGAGCAGTGATAGGTGTATGATTAGGATATGCTGAACCCGAAAGTTCTGCGTCCCACGTTGTTGCCTCAAGATATTCTGCGGTGAGTTCCAGTTTAGGCTCATCGTCATTACTGCATGCCGTCATTATAAGACATACAAAGATATAGAAGATAATTGAAAGTTTTTTCATACTTTTTGTTTCAAGCTCCTGTTGGCTCAAAGGAGGATTTTAGATTACAAGAAAACGTGAGCCAACTATGCCACTTCTTAGTTTGTAGGTCGTAGGAAACCTTTGATGCAGATGTAACAATAGAGACCCACGCATATGCGTGAGAACCACTATGCTATCCCTTGCATCGGTTTCTGAATTTCCTACGTTCACAAACTACAAGATAAGCATAACGCTTCTTATTTTTTCAAAATGTCTTGACAGGCAATAGTCTGCCGACTGCAAAGTTAGTCAAAATAATTGGAATCCAGTGTTTAGCTCGCTAAAAAAATTCGTAACTTTGCAGTATAAATTCCGCGTGTAGAATCCATCACTCCCCCGGGGGGGGGATAATTTACGTAAAAGCAGGGGGTGATAAGTATTTGAGGGTCAGGGACGCGAGGGTTGTGGCGCGCCCTCCGGGGCGCTGGTGTTTGATGGGGGTGTCCCCCCCCGGCACACGTCCGCTGCGCTTCCGTGTACCGGGATTCCCATGTGGCATCCCTCCAGGATGCGCTGGCGTCAGCGGGGGCGGCGCGGAGTGAGGTGAATGGCGGGATGCGCCGGCGTCAGCGGGGAGGGGCGGAGTGAGGTGAATGGAGGGATGCGCTGGCGTCAGCGGGGAGGTGCGGAGTGAGGTGGCTGGTGGGTTGTGCAGGATGGTTGTAATCTGCAAATAAAAATTCATATATTTTCGGTAAATTAGATTTCGGCATTATCGGTAAGATTCAATCGGCACTTTTGAGTGTTGTGTGGTTATCGGCTTGCCGCTTTCGTAGCGAAGCGGAGAAAGAACTCCGACGGCTCGATACTCGAACTCGGCAACGTCATATCGCTGCGCTATTCCTTTTACGGAGGTTGGCGCAACGTCAAGTTGTTCACCTCCGGCGAGTGCAGAAAGATACGCGACTGCTGCATCTTCCGCGTCAACGACCCGACTAATTTTGAAAAGAACAATGTTCTTTATCATTATCCCATA
>CAZNBD010000112.1:0-2568 GCA_964571405.1 uncultured Bacteroides sp.
ACTCCTCTTTCAAGAATGAAAATCTTGCGTCCTAGCCGATAGACGAATGGGCCTTTTTCTTTTGCGAGTGCAAATATACGGACTTTTTAATTGGCTGGCAAAAATATCTGTATAAAACCTCCGGATTTAATGTTTTTTCACATTTATGCCCTCGTTACATAAGAGCTAACACCTAAAACCTGAGTATTCTCTCTATCAGCTCCGGGGTATTGGACAGGCGCGGAACCTTACGCTGACCACCCAAGCGCCCGGTGCTTCCCAACCAGCGGTCAAAAGTTCCGGGGGCAACCGGTATAAGTTCTATTGTATCAAGAAAGATAGAGTCCGTGCGTTTGGCCTGGTAGTCCGAGTTCACTCGCTGCAGCTCGCTGTCAAGTATGCGCGCAAACTCCTCCAAATCCTCCGGAGGGGTGTTGAACTCTATCACCCAGCGGTGGTGCGCCTTGCGCCCCTGGCCGGAAAATACCGGGCCGGCTGTATAGTTTGCCACGGCCGCCCCGGTGGCGCGGCAGGCCGCCTCTATGGCCGCATCTGTATTCCACACCATAACCTCCTCGCCAAAGGCATTGATGAACGCGCTCGTCCGGCCTGCCACTGTTATACGCAGTGGCGCCGCGCTCTCAATCCGCACAGTGTCTCCAGGCAGATAGCGCCACAGTCCGTTGGCATTGGAGACAACCAGTGCGTACACCTTGCCCTCTTCAACCTCCCAGGCGGGAATGGCCTTGGGCCCGGGCTTGCCCAGCTCATCAAGCGGCAGGAATTCATAAAATGCACCCGTATCAAGCAGCAGGCGCATGGCGGGATTGTCCCTCTGGTCCTGGACTGCAAAAAAGCCCTCGCTGGCGTTATAGTTCTCCCAGAACCGCAGTCCGCCCGGTCCGGCAAGCTCATCATACTGCTTCCGGTAAGGCCCGAAGGCTATTCCCCCATGGAAAAACACCTCCAGGTCAGGCCAGACCTCATGCAGATTGGCAGCCCCCTTGCGCTCCATCACTGTCTTTACCACGGTCAGGAACCAGGACGGAACACCGGACAGACTCACAATATTTTCATTCACACTCTCATCCACCAGACGCGGCAGCTTGTCATGCCACTCCGTCATCAGGGCAGTCTTCTTGCTCGGGGCACGGAACCTTTCGCCCAGGCCGGGAATGGCCTCAATCAGGTGGGCGGAAAGATCTCCAACACGGACATCTGAGGGCAGATCCTTTACCTCATTGGCAAAACTTCCACCCAAAATAAAGCTCTTTCCGCTGAACAGACGGCTCTCAGGGTAGGCTTGAAGATAAAATGCCACCGCTGCACGTGTGCCCCCGAAGTGATTCTTCTTCAAGCCCTCTGCTGTCACGGGAATATACTTGCTCTTGCCCCCGCTGGTACCGCTGCTCTGCGCAAAACGCCGCGTAACGCCCGGCCACAGCACATCGCCCTCACCGTGCACCATCCGCATGACATCCTCACGGATATCCTCGTATTCCGCAATCGGAACGGCTGCCGCAAACTCAGCGTAAGAACTTATATCCCTGAAACCATAACGCTTACCAAACTCAGTATCAGCAGCCCGGCGCAGAAGCCACCGGAGCTGACCAAGCTGCGTCCGCTCAATACCGGCCCTATCCTGCCAGGCCCGTGCCGCGCGAGCACGCCCCGTCAGAAACGGCCTCAAAATCGGTGTCAAATTCAAACCCATAACCCTGCAAAATTACACTTCAGCATACAAACATAGTGTACCTCTCATGGATGTACATTGCAAAAGTACAATTATTTACCATCTCTTACAAATAAATTTTCACCCATAATATTAAATTTCTTATATGCACATATCTCTGTCTCAGAGAAATCAGTTAAATTTGCACTGAAAAAGGGATTTAACATAAAAAAAATCACATGGATGACAAAATAAAATATTGGGTTGAAATGTCTGAATACGATTTTGACACCGCAAAAGCTATGTTTGAAACAAAGCGTTATTTATATGTTGGTTTTATGTGCCACCAGGTGATTGAGAAAATCTTAAAAGCATATTGGAGTAAAATTTGTTTAGAACCTCCCTTGAAAATACACAGTCTTTCTCGGCTTGCTGAAAAGACAGAACTGGACAAAGAAATGTCTGAAAAACAGCTTGATTTTATTGATGATCTGGAACCACTCAACATTGAAGCACGTTATCCTTCTTACAAGGAGCGCTTAATAAAAAGTCTGAATGCAGAACGTTGTCTTGATCTACTGAAACAAACTAACGATTTAAGAATATGGATAAAGAGCAGGCTATAAAACTGGCACAGCGATATAAAGCTGTAGTGGCTGAAAATTTGCCTTTAAAGGCCCTTTACCTGTATGGTTCTTTCAGCAAAGGCACTTACACTGCTGACAGCGATATTGACATTGCTGTTATTGTTGATCATCTAAACGAAGATTATTTTGCTGACACTCCTCTATTATGGAAACTTAAAAGAAAGATCAGCAACCTTATTGAACCTGTATTACTTACAGAAGATCAGAATAATCCACTATATTCAGATATTCTCAAAACCGGAATTTTGATATAAAAAAAGCCCTCCGGTC
>CAZNBD010000113.1:0-2526 GCA_964571405.1 uncultured Bacteroides sp.
TAGCGTATTGGCCAAGGCTGATTCAAAAGTAATGATTGTTAAAGTAAAAGCCTGAAATTAATACGACTTTTATTCATGGAAAACACAAATAAAATGTTCTGCTACCAGTGCCAGGAGACAGCTCATGGTACTGGTTGTGTGCTTCAGGGCGTCTGCGGCAAAAAGCCTGAGACTTCTGCCCGTATGGATCTCCTGCTTTATTGCGTAAGGGGCATTTCACTCATTAACCGGGAGTTGAGACAAAAAGGTAAACCCTCAAGAGAGGCGAGTCACTTTGTGATTGACGCGTTATTCACTACAATCACAAACGCCAATTTTGATAATCCTTCTCTTGATGATTACATCCGGCGCGGCTTTGAATTAAAAAATATTCTTGCCGGCACAGCCAAGAAAGAAGGTATTGTTCTTCCGGAACTCCCTGAAGTGGAATTTTATGCTGAGCCTGAACAGGCAATGGAATTAGAGAAGATTACCGGTGTCCTTGCTGAGCCAAATGAAGATATACGTGGGCTCAAACAGCTTGCCATATATGGGTGCAAGGGTATGGCCGCATATGCTCGCCATGCTGCCAATCTCGGCTTTGAAGACGAGGATGTATATAAAATCATAGAGGACGCCATGGCGGAGACAGCAAGCCCGGACCTTGATGTCAATGCTTGTTATAATCTCGTGATTGGAGTTGGGGAGGGCGGAATTAAAGCCATGGCTCTTCTTGATAAAGCCAACACGGAGAGATACGGTAATCCGGAAATCACAAAGGTAGACATAGGTGTGCGTAACAGACCTGGGATCCTTATTTCCGGTCATGACCTCAAGGATCTTGAAGACCTCCTTGAGCAGACTAAAGACAAGGGGGTAGACGTCTATACTCACTCAGAAATGCTTCCGGGTCAGTATTATCCCTTCTTCAAGAGATATCCACACTTTGCGGGTAACTATGGCAATGCATGGTGGAAGCAGACCACAGAGTTTGAGACATTCAACGGCGTGTTCCTCTTTACCTCAAACTGTATTGTCCCTCCACGCCCCAAGACCACATACTTAGACCGCGTGTACACCACCGGAGTGGTTGCAATGCCAGGAACCAAACATATTGAACCGGGCAAAGACGGCAAACCTACAGACTTCTCCGAGCTCATTGCCCATGCTCAGAAGTGTCAGCCGCCCACGGAGATTGAGCATGGAGAAATAATCGGAGGATTTGCTCATCATCAGGTCCTTGAACTTGCTCCCAAGATTATTGAATTAATTAAGGAAGGTAAGATCCGCAAGTTTGTGGTAATGGCAGGCTGCGATGGCCGGATGCCTTCCCGAGATTATTACACCAAGTTTGCAGAAGCTCTTCCTGAAGACTGCGTCATCCTTACGGCCGGCTGTGCAAAATACCGGTATAACAAATTACCTTTGGGCGACATTGAAGGCGTTCCCAGGGTGCTTGACGCCGGACAGTGTAATGATTCATATTCACTCGTTAGAATAGCTCTTGCTTTGAAAGATGCATTTAATCTCCCCAGTGTTAATGATTTGCCTCTCGTATTTAATATTGCCTGGTATGAGCAGAAAGCAGTAATCGTACTTCTTGCACTTCTGGCTCTTGGTGTCAAGAATATTCACACCGGCCCAACTCTCCCCGCATTCTTCACACCGGATGTCCTGAAAGTATTGAAAGAGAAATTCGGAATCGGTACAATTGACACAGTAGAACACGACATTGAAACATTAATTAATAATTGAGATACCTCAAAAACGTTATGGATAAATACATTTGCGACGTATGTGATTGGGTTTATGACCCTGAAAAAGGAGATCCCGATAACGGAATAGCTCCCGGTACAAAATTTGAAGATCTCCCTGATGACTTCGTTTGCCCCATCTGCGGAGTCGGTAAAGATCAGTTCTCTAAAGTTGATTAAACCATAAATAGAGCATACGCCCGGCAAGAGCTATGCTCTATTTTCTTACATTGATCATGGATGAAACCCAAATTGTAAAGAAAGCACTGCGCCAGAACCGGATTATCCATAAATATGTCATGGCCATTGACCATGCATTGTTATGGATAGCTGCTCTTAGTTTTGCTGCATTCTTTCATCTCTCTCCCTCATTTGATGCCCCGGAAGCCTTACTGCTCTCAACGCTCGTGGCTTACGGCGCTTATTTATGTGAAAGCGGATTGGGCACGTTAAAAACGGCCGCTTCTGAATCTGCTTACTCCCTTGATTTCCGTAAGGCAGGAATGTGGCAATGGATTGCACTTAACATCGCTGTCAATCTTACACTTTCACTGCTGTTTTTAAGCAACCCTTCGTGGTATTATCTTCTTTTAATAATTCTGACAGCTGGATGGCAAAAGTATATGGACGGACGTATTCCACCCCGCCTGTTGGCCACCAGACAAAGACTCTGACGATATTATGCATATTTCAGCCTCCATACCTTTAACCCTCGGCATAATAGCCGGCTTTCTGTTCATAATAGTATTCATCACTGCATGGATCATAACATTTCGGAACCGCCGAAAAATTA
>CAZNBD010000114.1:0-2299 GCA_964571405.1 uncultured Bacteroides sp.
AAAATTAATAATCTTTTTAATATTGCATAGGGTTTACATATTTTATTACAATTTTCCCCGAGGTACATCCGTTATAAGTACGTTATGGATAAACCGCTCAAAATTCTTCACATTATTTTCTCCCTCCAGGTTGGTGGCATGGAAACCATGCTCATTGATATTGCCAATACCCAGGCTGCTGCGGGACACTCCGTGGAGATTCTGGTGGTAAATGACCTGATTGACCCTTCATTACCCCCCAAGGTGAACCCCCGTGTGCGCCTGACAATGTTCCACCGCCGCGAGGGCTCCGCTCCCCTGCTGCTGATGGCTCGGCTCAACATGCTGGTCATGCGCCGCCGCCCTGACGTAATTCATGCGCATCACCCCAAGTTTGCCAAACTCCTGACAGCTTTCCGCTCCAAACTTTTGGTTACCATCCATGACATCCGCACTCCCCTGCAGCACTGCCGCGGGGCAAATATGGTGGCCATAACGGACGCTGTGGCTGAGGATATTGTTTCACGGGAACCCGCATCAAACATTGAGGTTATATATAACGGTATTCTGACTGATACTGTCCGCCGCCGCTCATCCCGGCCGGCCGGTTCTCCCTTCCGCATTGTCCAGCTGGCACGCCTTTTCCATGAAAAGAAAGGTCAGCACATTCTCATCAAGGCTCTGGGAATCCTCAAACGGCGCGGTGTATCGGATATTTCCGTGGACTTCATTGGTGAAGGACCTTCAAGGGAATATCTTCAGGAACTGGCACAGAATGAGGGAGTGGACGCGCAGGTGCATTTCTGCGGCCTGATGGACCGAGAGGAAATATACTCCCGCCTGGCAGAATATGACGCCATGGTTCACCCTTCCATTTATGAAGGTTTCGGCCTTATTGTGGCGGAAGCCATGGCCGCAGGACTCCCTCTTATCCTGACTGAGTATGACGGCCCCTGGGAAGTGGCGGCACGCGGCTTGCTCTGCCTGAGCGCCACACGCGCGGACGCCGAATCTTTTGCGGACGCCATTGAAAAAATGATAAACAATTACCCTGCCGCTCTCTCTCGGGCTGAACGCGCCCTGGAGTATGTGCAGGGGTATGACATCTCTCAGACGGTGCAGAATTACATTTCTTATTACCGCCGCCTGATTTCTAAATCGTAAAACACAGTATTATATAATGCGTTTTGACCAATTTGACCTCAGTGATGACGTTCTGGACGCTCTTGACTCCATGGGGTTTGAACAGTGTACTCCCGTCCAGGAAAAAGCCATCCCTGTTGCACTTGAAGGCCGTGACATAATTGCCGTTGCCCAGACCGGCACTGGCAAGACCGCCGCTTATCTCCTCCCTGTCCTTGATTCATTGGGTTACGGTGATTACCCTGAGGACGCCATTAACGCCATTGTAATGGCCCCCACACGGGAACTGGCCATGCAGATTGACCGTCAGCTTGAGGGCTTCGGGTACTTCCTGGGCACAAGCAGCATGCCAATTTACGGAGGTACGGACGGCATTACTTTCTCTCAGCAGCAGAAGAGTCTCAAGATGGGAGCTGATGTGGTGGTGGCCACTCCCGGGCGCCTCCTGGCCCACCTTGAAATGGGTTATGTGGATCTTTCACGGGTTTCTTTCTTCATTCTTGATGAGGCGGACCGCATGCTGGACATGGGCTTCTATGATGATATAATGCAGATTGTACGCCGCCTCCCCGCACAGCGTCAGACCATGCTCTTCTCCGCCACAATGCCCCCAAAAATCCAGCAGCTTGCATCCGCCATCCTCAAGGATCCGGTGGAAATAAAGATTGCGGTTTCCCGGCCGGCGGACAAGATTAAACAGCAGGTGGCATTCCTTCCTGAGGCTCAGAAAAACCGCTTTATCCGTTCTTACCTGCGCTGTGACGCTGCGGCCAGAACCATCATTTTTGTTTCTTCCAAGCTGAAAGTGCGTGAACTGGCCCGGGAGCTCAAGGACTGCGGACGCTCTGTGGGGCAGATGCACTCTGACCTGGACCAGAACCGGAGAGATGAAGTGATGCTCAATTTCAAAAACGGCAAGATTGATGTACTTGTGGCCACAGACATTGTGGCACGCGGCATTGATATTGATGATATCACCCTGGTGGTGAACTTTGACGTCCCGCATGACGCTGAGGATTACGTGCACCGCATTGGCCGCACCGCTCGCGCTCAGGCTGACGGATACGCCCTCACCCTTGTTTCTGACAGGGACCGCCGCCGCTGGGCCGGTATTGAAAGATTCCTCAAAAAGAAAATTGAGCGCCTCCGCGTTGAATCTCCTGAAAATCAGAGCCCG
>CAZNBD010000115.1:0-2295 GCA_964571405.1 uncultured Bacteroides sp.
TACTCCTCGCTGTGTTAAGTGGTATGCAGAGCACCTTAACAAAACTCCAAAATACTTATCAACAGTAATCCGGCGAACGAGTGGAAAAAAGCCTATGGAATGGATCACTGAAAAGACCGTCAATGAGATTGCCAACCTACTGAAAAATTCAAAAAAGAGTGTAAAGGAAATAAGTGTCCAACTCAACTTCTCATCTCTTTCGTTTTTCTGTCGCTATGTTCGTGAGCACCTCGGTGTCTCTCCAAATGAATATCGCTCCATCAAGAATTAGAACCGTTGAATTCCATGTCCGCCTCTTCTAATGACAAATTCAATGAATGGTATCAATCTGATGCTGCAATAAGTCAAGGAAGTGGGCGGCGTGTGCACAATCTATATCGTATTGGACGAGTGCAGATGTGCCGATTACCATACTGTCTGGAAGGTCATGGTTTTCACAACTTTCTGCTGCGTGTCTTGTAAGGCGGAGATATTCTGAATTCAACATATTGTAAGCCCCCGCTTGCGGCTGACTCTCAATAATCGGGAGGCATCAAGCTTCTTGACAGCGTCGCCATTGGCATAGGCGCGCTCATCCACATATCGAAGGCGTAGGCTCTTGTTGTGTTCTTAGGATCAATTTCTTTCATTTTTTATGGCAAAGTTAGCACATTGCCATAAACTACGATAGAAGAAAAGAGACATTCAGAAAGGGGAGGCAAACAAATCAGAATATATCGGGTGTCTTTTCAGCAATTCTGCAGGGGTAGTTCCTGAAAAGCGGCGGAACTCACGGATAAAATGAGACTGGTCAGCGTATCCGCAAGAATAGGCTATGTCAGCAAAATCGTTGTTGCCATTCTGCATGAGCCATAGCGATTTTTGAAAACGAGCCACGGAAGAATATTCCTTTGGCTTCATTCCGACAGCTTTGAAAAACACCCGATCAAACTGTTTCCGGCTAAGGCAAGCGAGTTGCGCCATATTCTCCACACTGATGGCTTTATAGAGGAACAATTGTTTCAGCGAAACGCCTACTCTTTTGAAATTATAAATCCCAGACTCCGCCAATCTTAACAATAGGTGCCTCTCAATAAGATTGATAGCCTCAATTGAATCTTCAGCATTCAGCACATCATCGGCAAGCATATCCAGTATTTTGTCACCAAGTGAATAACCGTCAATCTCTTGATTGTAGAATGTCGATGCAGGAATATTAAACATAGTGCCTATGGCATGAGGATAGAACACTACGACAATGGTTTCAATATCTCCCGAAGATTGAATCCTTGTCGGGAAATTGACTTGTCCACTTATGGAAAATCTTGCTTGTTCAGCCATAAATTCCGGAATTTGAAACCGGCAACGACGATGGAAAATCAGTTGTGGACATCCGATTGGAAAGGTTAAAGTATCAAGATTCCTATTGGTATTTAGAATCCAATAGTAGCGGATAAATGGCCGCAATCTCTCGCATGGTCTGTGAAATTCAATCTTCATTATCAGATACCGGTTTTATTCCATCAATGGATGGGGAGCAGATGTCTATGTGTCGGAAAAGTCTTTCGCCTATCCAAATGCAAAGATACGATAATATTTTGATATTTTAGCGATTTCATGTGCTGACTTGACTAAATTTTACATAAATCTTTCTTTCAAAGTTTATGTTTTGATTGCAATGGTAATGATTGTTTTTGCTCCATTTGTTCAAATACTAACAATAAATTAATTCAATTTAACAAAGTAAAATCATTCAAAAACACAAAGTAAAATCATTCAATAATGCATGTGATGACGTAATCGGCAAGTAATAATTTAGAATCGAATAAATATTGAGGCTCCATTCTGTAATGCAGGGGAGGGCGCGACTCCTGACCGAATTCACCTTTAAGACCCGCAAAGCCGTCAACCACGAACTATTCACATTATTTGCATTAAGCAAATAGATCGGATATCACTTTGTCCCTCACTCACAAATACACTATAGTCCAGATGATGAGCGTCAGCGGCCACAAAACCCAAAAGACCTTCATGGACTACATCAAACTCTCCTCCGACGAATTGAAAATCGGCGAGTTTCTTTAATAATCAACAATGGCGAGCCAAATAGCCGATTTATTGTAACTATCTTGTGCCATGACTTGTTCCCTAATGTACATGACAGTAGCCATTATAAATGGTCAAAATCGGATATTATTCTAACACTTTCAATATGTAGATGGCTGGCATTCAAGAATTATTTAGTAATTTTGTATTATGAATGACTTGACAGTATCAAATATCGAGCGGCAGAACGTTTTGAATAACAATTATGCC
>CAZNBD010000116.1:0-2227 GCA_964571405.1 uncultured Bacteroides sp.
GCGCAGGCTGCAATCGAAGACTAAAGTTCAGTACTTGACCATAATAGAATTAGGTCGTAATGCTCTGGAAAACAGAGATTACGGCCTAATTTACTCTTGACCCCTCCGCTCATTCTGAGCCATTTTCTGAGCAGAATAAACGCAAATGTTGAGAGAATGCTGAGAGTTTTCAGACCCCGTGTTGAGAGCGTGTTGAGAGCCTACCTTATAGGCTATTTTAATTTGAGGGTCATCCAATCGTTTACCATTGAGCCTTCATCATCTGGTCCGGAACCATTAAAAAATAATTGAGAGTAATCCTCAGTTACATTAAAATACCACTCAATAGGTTTTTCAAATCCATCAGGACGACATATCACCTCCACTATACCATTGTGATTGACAGAATAGCAGCCTGTGATTGTAATGGGAGATTTGAATGCCTGATAAAAATCTGAAGTACACTCGCAAACACCTTCGGTGTGGAAATCAATAGTCAAATCTATTGCGAGACCGCCTCCATTCCCACCTCCGGAATAGGTTTTACCCGCCAGATATGTTCGCACTTTAAGTACAGATAGGGGATCGCGATTAAATTGGTAAGTAGTGCCATTAGGCAGATACACCCATGTTGATTCAGTAAAAACCAAAGTGGCAGCATCGCCATTGAGAGTTATGAAACCTTTTACGGGATTACCGGCAGCGTCTGTTGCGCAGAATGTCAATGTGTCATTTTTGACTATACCAATTCCGTTGTCTATATCAGTCAGACGAAACAAACCGATTCTTATGTTTAGACTTGAATCGGTGTTTTTGTCTATGATAAGAGTCGAGCCATCTATGGTGTCTGTGTATTCTCCAATATAATTTATGCAAGCAGGACACCATTCACCCTGCAAGTTTGCCGTGTCAATCATAGAATGGTTGCTATCTGTGGATTTATTATTGGCAGAACAGGCAACAATGGCTACAGCCACCCACAACATGATAAAAAATCTAAAAGATCCCATATATTTGTTTGTTTATTTATCTTATCCCATCTTGTTGCGGAGTTTACGGACTTCTGTCTTTACAAAGCCCATAATCTCTTTCCCTAAAAGGAATTGTTCAGTGGCAAACCAATCGGGGTTGCCGTTGGAGATAGTCAATCGTATGTTTTCTTGTTTCGCCAAGCAAGACACGCTCGGCAAGCTCCATCAGTTTCAATGGGTCGGTACCCTCTTCAGGAGGGATGACAATCAATTCAAGATTGGAGGACAGTCCTTCAAAGAACCTGAAATAATCAGGCTCAGTGCCCTTTCCCTCACAGACGATATAGATTTTGCTGGCATCTTTTGTCGGCTCACTCTTGTTGTAATCTTTCCTGCGTGTAATCATATCACCATTTCAGATCAGAAAGGTTAGACAGGAACGGAATGCCTCCATAGCGACCACGGAGACATTTATATCATTATCCTTGCGGCTGAATATTCTGATGTCCTTGCTTATTTGACTGAGAAACAATTCCTCCTCAAATATTTCCTGACGGTTGAAGCGCAGGTGATAATAGAATATCTTGCCCTCGGAAAAAAACTCGACAGCAAGCTCAGACAGAGTATTCTTCCCATTCTCATCAAGTTTGAAATAGAGATCTTCGGCAATATCCGCCTCGCTCATTTTTTCAGACCCAACCAATGATTTAAGCAAGGCTATACATTTGAGGAGGTTACTTTTGCCTGCTCCGTTTGCTCCATATATGGCACTCATGAGTAATGCGGTCACATAGCCACAGTTCATTTTATGCCATTCGTGGCTATGGCTCTTGCTTGACGGGAAAGTATTAAACTCTACCGCGTTCTTGAACGACATGATATTTTCTACTGCGAATCTTAGCAGCATGGCTTATTCCGTTTATAATTCACGGCGAAGTTAGCAAAATATATCCACCTACACAAGTTGTTGCCGATTATAATATTGTATTCGGTTTAATTCTAACGGAATTGTTGCTATGTCTGTTTATTTAGAGTTGCCGTAGCACCTTAATAATTGCTCTGATGTAGCCGGGATCTTCTGCATAGCCTATCTTTTTTAGCCATAACAGATAATTGCCGGATTTATAGCGATACTGGACTTTGGAGCAGTAAGCTGCCACCGATTCAGTCCAGTGGTTGAACTCATAGTAATCTTTTGTTCGTGGATTGGTAAGCCCCAAAAAAGTGGTTATCGCCACGAAATTAATCAACTCATAATATTCAAATGGACAAATTAG
>CAZNBD010000117.1:0-2150 GCA_964571405.1 uncultured Bacteroides sp.
AGGGTCGTTGATGATCTTTGAGGGAGTTATTACGGTGCAACACAAGGGTGGGAGGAGACAGCATGGCAAGACTGGCTATGGATAAATACTCTTGTCACGACAAGGAAGATTTTTCCACAGCCACCGCAAGGCCCGGCCTTGATAGTCCTGTAGTGACAACCCTAACTTCGCATCCGGAATAACCCTGGGAGGTCAGCCGATAAAACAATCATATAAACGGCAAATATTATGTCCTTAAAAGCGGTTTTTAGGTCTGGCTTAATATAAAATTGGGGATTTTGCTGCTTTTTATTTGGATTAAATTGGGGATTTTGCTAACTTTGCAAGCAAATAAAAATGAGAATTTGCTAATGGCCACATTTAAACGAAAGATATACAACAGTATATTGTCTTGGAAACAAAGCTCTAATGGCAAAAGAGCCTTGTTGGTTAAAGGAGCAAGACGTGTCGGTAAATCTACAATTGTAGAGGAATTTGCCCGTAACGAATACAAGTCGTATATCTTGGTTGATTTCTCAAAAGCTTCAAAACAGACATTAAAGCTGTTCGATGATATATCAGACCTGAATTATCTGTTTTTGCAATTGCAAATGATATATAAGGTTCAGTTACATGAGAGGAATTCAGTTATAATATTTGATGAGGTGCAGCTAGCTCCTTTAGCTCGGCAGGCGATTAAGCACTTGGTTGCCGACCATCGCTATGATTATATCGAGACAGGATCCCTTATAGGAATACGTAAATATACCGAGAAGATAGTCACCCCAAGTGAGGAGACAATAATAGAAATGTTCCCGATGGATTATGAAGAATTCAGATGGGCTATGGGCGACACGGTGACAGTCCCGATGTTGAAGAATTGCTTTGCCAGTAAGCGTCCCCTTGGAGATGCTGTATGCCGCCAGATGTTACGTGATTATAGGCTTTATATGCTAATAGGTGGAATGCCACAAGCTGTGCAGGAATATTTGGACACGAATAATTTCGTTCAGGTGGATGAAATGAAGCGCACCATTTTGGACTTGTACGAATCTGATATGCGGAAAATTGATTCAACGGGGCGAGCATCTATGATGTTCAGTAACGTGGCAGCGCAACTATCACACGGAGGGTCTCGGTTTCAAGTTTCTACTGTCATCGACAATCAGCGGGCTGACAATGTGTTGCCAATATTGCAGGATATGAAGGCCAGCATGATGGTGAATGTCGCCAATCACTGTGATGATCCCAATGTTGGCATGTCTCTGACCAAGAACCTTGAAAAGTTCAAACTTTATATGAATGACACTGGGTTGTTTGTCACTCATGTGTTCAAAGATAAGAGAGCTGTTGATAATATTATCTATCAAAAGCTATTGAACGACAAACTGGAAACAAATCTCGGATACATATTTGAGAATATGGTAGCTCAAACATTGCGCGCCATTGGAGATGAACTTTACTATTATACATTCCCGTCAGATACGTCCAACCACAGTTATGAGATTGATTTCTTGATCAGCCGTGATAATAAGATTTGTCCTATTGAGGTCAAGTCCGGAGGATATAGCACGCACTCGTCTATCGATGAATTTGTAAGAAAATTCTCAGGTAGGATTAGGGACAAATATTTAATATATACCAAAGACTTTAAAAAGGATAAGGACACTATATTACTCCCGATATATCTGACCCAGTTTATTTAATACGCCAGAAAATGTGAAATTCCATGATTAGTGAAAGGATTTATTGGTAAAACAGGAGAAAAAACGGTCTTTTCAGTCTAAAAGTGGGAACTGATTGTGCGAAAGCATCAGGAATATAAAAGGATCAGAGGTCGGACGGTTACGTCCAGCCTCGCTTGTTGTATAGGCATAATAAAACCCCTCAGCCCGGCTTCTCAGTCAGACGGAGGGGAACGGTCAAATATATGTTATGTCAGGCTGCGACCTCGGTAAGTCTGGCCGTGTCTACGGTTCCCACCTGCGGATGCTCCGCCTTTTTCAATTCGTCATCAATCTTCTTCTGAAGGGCCTCGCACTGAACCTTGAGCCTCGACAGTTCATCAGTCTTGCTCCATGTTCGGTTGAGAATTTCCCGAAGTATCGGCAACTCCTTTTCAAGCTGTGCAATTTCCTTGCCTTTGGTTTCAATCAAAGCCGGAAGCCTTT
>CAZNBD010000118.1:0-2124 GCA_964571405.1 uncultured Bacteroides sp.
GCCGAATTTGGGCGTGAAGCCGCGTACAGGTATTATAAGTGCCATATTACTTCTTTAATGGTTGAGTTTTAGATGCCAGCCATGCAGCGGCTTCCTCATCCAGCAGTGGGGTGAGGCGCTCACGCACGGTGGTGTGGTAATTGTTAACCCAGCTGATTTCCTCATCCGTCATTATTGAAGTGTCAAACAAGGTCAGATCAAAGGGGAACAGTGTCAGGGTCTCAAAGCGCATGAATGTGCCGAACTCGTTTTCAAGGGCCTTGACGGTCAGCACAAGGTTCTCACAGCGGATTCCATGAACGCCGCTGCGGTAAAGTCCGGGCTCATTGGATGTTATCATGCCGGGCAGCAGAGGGAAATCCACGTAGTTGAGGCGAATGCTCTGGGGCCCCTCATGGACACCTAAGAAATGACCCACTCCGTGCCCGGTACCGTGGAGGTAAGTAAGGCCCTCGTTCCAGAGGAATCTGCGCGCAAGGGCGTCAAGCTGAGCGCCGCGGGTATCCTCCGGGAACATCTGACATGCCAGAGAGATATGTCCTTTCATCACCAGGGTGAAGTCTCGCTTTTCCTCTGCGGTGGGTGTACCCAGGCAGATGGTACGGGTAATGTCAGTGGTGCCGTCCAGATACTGTGCGCCGGAGTCAACCAGCAGCAGGCCTGTGGGGGCGAGGGTGGAATTGGACTCTGCATCGGCCTCGTAATGCACAATAGCACCATGAGGACCGTAACCCGCAATGGTTCCGAAACTTTCATCACGGAACATGGGTGAGCGGGAGCGGTTACGACGCAGGATGTCTGCCACATCCATTTCTGTGGTGGCAATTCCCTCACGGACACGCTTTTCAATTTCCATAAATGATTTTACCAGGGCGGCCCCGTCGCGTTCCATCGCCTTGCGGATACCCTGCAGCTGCACGTCATTTTTCTGAGCCTTGAAAATGGAGGCGGGAGAGAATTTGACCGCAACGGCACGTTTACCCATTGTATCCAGCATGGCGCCGGAAGTGTGAGCCGGCTCAATCATTATGCGTTTGGCTGTCAGCAGAGCAATCGCTGTGGCAGCCGTGTCATAAGGCCGTGTTTCAACTCCCTCGGCGTTGAGATACTCCAGCACGTCAGCGGATACCTTTTCCGGGGCGATAAAGAGCAGGGCACTGTCATTGGAGATCAGCAGGTAAGCGGTTGCAACCGGTGTGTGCTTGACATCATCGCAGCGGATGTTCAGCGTCCAGGCAATCTCATCAAGGGCTGAGATGAATGTGGCCTGACAGTCATGAGACTTCATGAACTGGCGGATGCGGTCAATCTTGGAGCGCGCGCTCTCACCGGCATAGGCAGCGTCATGGATATAAATCTCACCCATGGGCATCTCCGGACGGTCATTCCAGAGAGGGCTTACCGCATCAAAGTGGCAGTCCACCGTAATATTTTTCACCGCCAGACGGCTCTTGAGATCATCAAGGGCGGGGGCAGAGAAGAGCATGCCGTCCAGCCCTACCATGCTGCCCGGCTTGAGATTATCTGCCAGCCAGTCCTTTATTGACGGGGTGCCCGGTACGCCGTCTTTCATCAGCGCAATACCGGAGCCTTCAAGCTGACGGGCGGCCTGAAGGAAGTAACGGGAGTCTGTCCAGAGAAGGGCGTCCTCTGCGGTAACCACCAGGTCTCCGGCGGAGCCGCTGAATCCGCTGAACCAGCGCCGGGCCTGCCAGTGAGAGGCAAGATATTCACTCAGATGGGGGTCTGCCTGCGGAATGATCACCGCTTCAATATTCTGTGAGTCCATCAAGGCCCTCAGGGCTTCAATGCGACGTGAGTATGTGTTTGACATATATGTAAAGCTTATATCTTATTCTGACTGCAAAGATAACTCATCCCGCCCGCATTAACAAACTTCATTAATTATATTGACTTAAAATCATAAATATTGTCCACAGATGACCCCAAAATAAATCTGCAACAGACGTTACCCCCACCGACGCCAGCGCATCCCGGCAGCCTCCTGCACTCCGCCCCTCCCCGGGACGCCAGCGCATCCTGGCCGGATGCCACATCCCTCGCATCCCCACAACCCTTCGGGCCGTCTCAACGTAACCAACTGCTAATTGTACGGACGTGCCT
>CAZNBD010000119.1:0-2060 GCA_964571405.1 uncultured Bacteroides sp.
AGAGTTGGACGCGATTGCCATCAATTTTACTAGCGGATGGTTATCAATGTGTTTTTTTGAAATACTTGATAAGTTTTTCAATCCCATCTTTATGTTTCTGCGGATTCTTCTTTTTCAAAGCGGTTATATTTTGTAGCTTCCATTTTACCGATGGGTAATGACTCAAATCTCCGGCACAACACTTCTCCCAAAGCGGCTCTCCTTCCTCAAATGAAATAAGGAAATCACAGTCCACTTTATTAAGTCCTCTATTAACGACAGTAATCAGGTTATTTCGTGATGCTTCATAGTCAGCATATGAGAATGGCTCATCTGTCATACCTTCAAACTGGTTCTCCATCGCCTCAGTCTGATTAATCGGATTAGGTGCCAATGATTCTACAATCGGTTTATCACTACCTAACAGACATAGCATAAATCCAGACTTCACTTCTAAAAAATCCTTATCAGAGATACCCCGACAGTCAAATAAGTCACGAGGATGTTGCCGACTCAAAGCGGCTACAATCTTACCCCCATAGAGTTGTTCCCATGATACGATATTAGCATAGCACATCATTCCAAACTCATCCTTTGCCTTTTCGCACAACCGTATTTTCTCAACAACTCCGATAATACCTCTTTTAGTACCGTTTACTTCAATCTTTATAGTGGTACCGTCCATTGTGCAAAGTAATTTCCAGACATCCTTTTTATGAATGACCCTGATTCCGGGCACAGCCTTTTCAATAGACGTTTTTAATTCAGCCAAATGTGTATTTATTGCTTTCAGACTTGTTTCTCTATCCATTATAGGGATATAGGTTAAATCAATATCAACGGAGTAACGGTTGAGATTTCTGTGGAACAAGTTAATTGCTGTCCCACCATGCACAGCAAAATCTTTTATTCTGAATACTAATGGCATTACTCGAATCAGGAGTGCCACTTGCTTACCATACGTTTCATTCATAGTCATTAAGTTCTTTAGGGACAGTTATTTTATACTTTGAGATGTATGTGCCATTCTCCACAAGCTGTAATTTTGACTTGGTTAACCCTATTGACTCCGGATCCAGCATATCAAACCAATAATGCCCTGCCTTCTCAGCCATATATAAGAACATCCTTTTCACCTTCTGACTCGAAGTATTCTTCAAGGCTTTCTGTACACCCATTGGATCAAGTGAGGTCAACTGTTCCATTAAGTAATAAAGATCCATATAATTATAATGTGACGGAACAAGGTGCAGACACTCTAAAAATGCCTGTTCAGGAGTGGATACTTTCAGCTCAAGATTGTCCTTCTTCAACATCCGGGTTGAAGGATTTTTGAATATTCCAGTAGAAAACGTAACTATATTCATATCAAACTTATCACTTTTTACCCATTCTTTAGGCTTCAGGGGATCAAACGAAACCATTAGCTTTGGTTTCCCCATTGGGATATAATGACTGAAGCCTTGGAGTTCAAGTGCCGAATGAGCTGCTATACGAAGAGGCTTTTCTGTCTGCGTGGTGAACGAATATACAGCCGCCAAAGCTGACAACTTTTCATTACGTCGGAACATAACACCATTTGTTAATGTTTCCAACCAACCATATTCCTTATATCTCTTTGTCAGCTGTGATGAATAGCCCATTTTACTAAGCCACCCGGAGAAAAATAATCCTCCGTACACCCCAAATGATAGCAATCGGTTGATTTTTGACCCTAATAATATATCCATAGTATAGTTTTTCGCAAAATATTCAACTACAAAAATAGTAAATTATATCTTAAAAATCAACTCAAAGTTGATTTTTTAACTAAATTATCAACCCAGAGTGTATAAATCATCCAAAATTTCAACCCTATTCCTCCTCTCCCTGTGAAAGTTGAATTGAGTTCAAACCAATTCTCACAGGGAGAGAAGAGTTTGCTATACGGTATGGCGGATTAGTCTTTGGTGAGGCGGGAGGGGTCGGTGTTCTTCTCGATTCGCTGAGTGCGGAATGTTTTACCGGAAGTGAAGTTGTAGGTGATTCCCAATTTCACAGCCATATAAGTTTTGGTATAAGTTAGGCGGTGGTAGGAGGTG
>CAZNBD010000120.1:0-1827 GCA_964571405.1 uncultured Bacteroides sp.
AGGTATAATACCCACCATCACTCACCCAATTAAAGTCTCCGGCTGAGAACTCAATTATCCCCTCCTCTCCTTTTGAGAAACGGTCAGTGATAGCCCCATCGGTGTTTTTGAAGATAAGCATCTGAGTGGTAGGAGTGCAAAGGTCCTCATTCCGCTCATCCACCTTGATGGTAGTAATATTATAGCCAGGAATTGTCTCATCAATCAACACATTCCGATTAGTGAAGGTAGCCTCCAAAACTCCTTTCTCATGGCCATCCATAGAATTCTGCACACACCAATAATATATATCCTCTCCGGAATTACTGTCATATACCGTTTCCCCATTGAGATTAATCAAAGAATGGAGAATCCACTGATCACAATTCCTAACTTCTCCATATCTCCCGATATAAGCATTAGGAGCAAAGTGAAAGATAGTTAAATCAGGATACTTATTAACTTGTGACATTAGTGAAAGCACGGGAGAAGAATTACCTAACGGTTTTGTAAGCTGGTTATCAAAATAACAATATTCCGGCATTCCGGGATAGTCTACCACATAGCCTGTTTCCGGAACTTGATAGCCAAAATACCCACATTTTGAATGATTCTGATTGATGTATTCCCATTCTTTACCATTGTAAAGTGCAGGTAATGCCCACATCTCAGCAGTTTGAGTTTCAATCTGTGCTTGCACATTACCAACCACAACAGGGGTCTTGACATCAATAAAACTTGCAACCGGTTGGGATGTCCAATAGATGTCCGGATGCTGGGCTTCACAATACATTCCCCCTTCCCATTGATTCACATCATCTATCCAAAGCTGTGTGGTTACTACTGTATGTAAATTTTCTACACCAATTTGATTGTATAAAGGCGTTTCACAGAAATCAGGCATATCGTATTTTACAAAATCCTTAATATAATTATTCACTATTCCACTCTTTGCTCCAATCATATCAGATGTTGAGATCTCAACATCCCCATTATCTGCCCCTAAGAGATATTGAAATACCAAGTGGTAATTATCAGAAAGTTTATTGGATAAAAACACAATCTCGCCAAAATTATTATCAGCCATATTCAGAGAGCCACCTAACAAGCAACAATTTTCCCGAAATAAAACAGAATAATAATAAAGAAATTCAGTGTTTGAGTTAGTCCGATCCTTTTCCCATGTCATTCCCCCATCATTAGAAACGAGTTGAGGCAACACTGCTTTTTCACCATTCCTGAGCAATGGTTGAAGAATCACTTTCTCCGTAAGCTCCTCCTTTGAAAAAGTCACTTCCATATCAGCCTCCACCACAACATCTTCATGCACAATATTAGCCCAACCTTCCATACCTTCGGCCTCACTATAATAATGAGCCAATATGTCGTAGGTTCCAGCCGGAACTTCAAAATAATATGTATCCGTTTCTTCGCTTTCCAACCATACCCCTAACCTTGAATGAACAGCATAGTCAGTATTATACACTGAAAAATCAGGCATATCCGTACCTGTGAATATACATTTCAATGTATAGACAGGCTTATCGCTAACTTGAGGAGATGCTATACTATGCTTGGAGGAATTTAAAACCTCATTTCGAAATGCCTCCCGTTCAAATGGATCGGAAATTTCATCGGAACTGAAATAATAATTTTGTATTTTACTCCTGTCGACAATAAAATCCTTTGACAGGAAATCTGCTTGCGGTATGCTTTTATATACCGCCTTCTCAGGTGAGAGACCGGCTGATGCTGAAAATGTGATCAGCAATATCAAACCGGATAGGATGTGTTTGAACAATTTCATAACATCTGGTTTAAAGGTTAATAATTCGGTGGCAAAATTAC
>CAZNBD010000121.1:0-1819 GCA_964571405.1 uncultured Bacteroides sp.
TCCACCCGGGGTTACCCACAACCCTCGCCCCTCCGGGGCTCCGTTAGCGATAGGTTCTGATATTCAGCATGAAGTTGAGGTGATTTGCTTAAGTAAACATCATTGGGTCGCGGCATGCCGCGGCCCAATGATTATGGATTGCTAAACGGAGGCATTATGCCGCGGCCCCCTGGCAGACGGTAGTCGACTATTCAATGGCATTGCTAAGCGGCCGCGCCATGGCGCGACCCTACATTGTTTATCAATAATATAAAATATTAAAATACCCGGACTAATCCGCCTACGGCTAAATGGGTATCAGTGCGGAAGAAAAACAGAGACTCCTCAGCTGCGTTATAAGCAGCTGAGGAGTCTCTGCTTTCATACCTATTGTAAGAGCATAATTGATGAGGAAAATTATATTTGTTTGTTACTGCTCGGTCGATGTATTCCCACCATTATTGTCCTTGTGCTCATCATTCCAATCAGAGGTAAACATCAGTCTGTACGCTTCAAGTTCTTTGGTTCCTGTTACTTTGTCGTTATCATCATATATATTGGTCTCAACTTTTACTGCTTCTTTTGTTGCCGTGAGATTAAACCAATATCTTTTTCCCGGTTCTATGGCTGTGTTAAAATTATCGATAGTAATTGTATATCTATCTGGTTTTGTTATCGAATCATTGCTATAGTAACCGCTTTCTGAGCCGCTATCAAACACGTCTATTGTAAATTTGTCAATTGTTTCAGTATTGCCAATTCTATTTCCAATTCTCGGAGTCACGACAGCATAAAACTCGTATGTTTCCCCGTCATTCAGAGGTATTTTATTATCCCCCATCTTATTTATCTTATGTGTGGTCTTATGTGAAAGCACTGTTGTTTCCGCCGGCTTAGTTGGATTGAGAGGATGTCTTGGTGGTGTTACTTTGAAGTTTTCTTGTAAATAAAACCCATCAGTTTCATTCCCTACCACAGAAAAATAGTTGAATCCATAAATGAAAGCACTCATATCTTTAGAAGATGTTGTAAACACCATATCAGATGATTCGGTGAATAGAGGTTTTCCTGTTTGGTTTTGTAAAGTGACCCTTATTATGGCATTAAAATGTTTGAAATGCAAATCAGGAATTACGTCATCTTCCTCCACTTTTACTATGTCATACATGTGGAGCATAAAGAACATGTGTCCAAGTGCTGTATGTGAAGTAGGATCATTCACTATCTTTTGATCATAAAGAGCACTTCCAGCTTGATATGAAATTACATTTGTTGAACCGGCAGCCACCTTACTTGTGTCGGCAGGATCTGCAAATCCCTGAACAGCAAGCAATATATCTCCTGCCTTGACAGGGAAACCAGAATAATTTGTTGTAGATAAAGATTCAAAAGTCGCGGTTTTCCCTGAAATATCAGTGAGATACAAATAGGGAGTTATTTTTTTCCCGTAATGAGTCTCTGTGAATCTGGTAATATTAAAAAGCTTGATATAATCATCTTCAACACGATCTTTATAATGAAGATTTTGTACCCATGACAATATCTCCCTTGTTGAATCTTCATAATTGCCATATTCTATAATGGCACGAGATGCCTCAGAGCCGGGTAACGATGCTTTCACAGAAAGCACTTTTTCGTTCGGTTGGATTTCTTGTGGGCTATCAGACTGACAACTCCACAATGTCAACGCCATGGGAATGGCGATTGCTATTGTCTTTATATTCATCTTTGCTCATAATCTTAAAATCCCCATCTTCCACCATTTCCGAAATCCGGAGCGCTTGCGCAAAGAATCGGAAGTTCATTGTTAAGGTCTATTACCTCGAATTCCGGCTTCACG
>CAZNBD010000122.1:0-1702 GCA_964571405.1 uncultured Bacteroides sp.
ATCAAGTCGCTGCCAGCCAATTCGGGACTCGATGCGGATTTGCTGGACGGGCGACATGGTAGTTGGTATCCACAAAATGTTACCAACTTTAAAAAAATTAAAAGTGCGTCAAGTTCCAACCCCATTGATTTAAATAATGATTTGTTAGGTGGTGGTATAGGATATAATTATGGAACAAGAACAGCTTGGTCTAATAATCCAGCGGCTGGATATGGGTGTTGCTTAGAATTATCTCCTAATACAGATACCCATGGTTTGGCAGGTCAATTATTTTGGACTATAGTTCACGACTCCAAAACTCCTACTGACGGCCTTTGGTGGAGAGCAGCTTCAAGTAGTCACGGATTTCAAGACGATTGGCATAAAATAGCATTTGTTGATGGTAATGTTGCATCCGCCGATAAGCTGACTTCCAAGCAACTGACTAATGAAGACCTGGATACCCTTAAAGATTCCGGTTTTAGTACATATTTTGGAAATTCAGCCAATACTTGTATGAACAAACCGGATGGTGTTGCAGCCTTTAATCTTCAAGTGCTAAAAACTGCTGATACCACATACGTACAGATTCTTACGACCCATAATGGTGATACTTATAAAAGAAGATTTTATGTTTCATGGTCCGCATGGAAGAAAATGCTCACAGAGGATGACATCGCCCCGCTGATCGCGAGGATTGACGCTCTGGAGAAGAAGTGACGGCAAGCCGTGACCCCGACGTAAGCTGCCCTAATGTACACAATGGTGTGACAGCCGTTGTGTACACAATAAAAATTTTTAAACTTAAACGATTATGAGACATTTGAAACAAGAGTTCGACAAACTGACTTTCAAGGATGTGATGCTCTACAGCATCGGCATCCTTACGCTGATCGCAGCCTTTGTTCTGCTTTTCCTTGGCATGTTCATCCCTCCCGAGGGAGAGATACATGATTCGGTGCTTACTGCTTTCGGCATTTCCCTGCTTTTCGTGGCGGCGATCTTCGGCATATCGGCTTATTTCGTTGCCAATCTTACAGGTTTCAAGAAAACCATTCTGGAGCTGCTCGCAAAGCACAACGTCAATACCGAGACACTAAAGGAACGCGATAATATCAATCTAAAGAAGGAATGACATTATGGCACAGATAGAGAAACTGATACCCCACATCCTGCTGTGGGAAAACTCGATCAAGCAGTTGGATGGCGAGACGCTCAGGCAGACCTATGAGCGGGCAAGGAAGAAAGGTGTGCAGACGAAGAAATCAGATCTCGGTGGCCCGACCCTCGCAGGCGTTACACTCAACACTTTCAAGGATTGGAGACGCAGGCAGGGGAAGCCGACACCGACACAGAATGACCTCGCGAAGCTGACCTATGAGGAATGGTTGGCTATCCTTAAATCATTGTTCTGGGACAAATGCAAGGGTGACGAGATACGCTCGCAGTCGGTTGCCAACATGTTTGTTGACTGGGCGTGGCACGCAGGCGGAAACGGCATACGCGCTACTCAGACGGCTTTCAGCCTTGTTGCTGACGGAGTGGTCGGGCCTAAGACTCTGGCGGCTCTGAACGGCACGCCTGCATCAGTGGTTTTCAACCGACTGAAATGGGCGCGTGAGGCTTACTATCGGAAGTGCGTCGCCAACCGTCCGAGCCAAGGAGTGAACTTGCAGGGATGGCTCAACCGGGTGAATGCTTTGGAGTTTGAGGGATAAAAAAA
>CAZNBD010000123.1:0-1640 GCA_964571405.1 uncultured Bacteroides sp.
TGCAAAGGCTTCAAGGCGCTTGTAATCATCGTTGATATTGCGCTGCTGCTGTTCGGCAATGGTGTGGTAACCACCTTCTGAAAGCAGTGAGGGCATGTTGGAACGACGGTTCACTGACAGATAAGGATACTGGTTCTCATGGCTGCCTTCTGTGATGGGCATGTAAAAGTCACGGTCATAACGGTTACCGCGGCTGCCGATGCGCATAACGCCTGACAGGTTGGGCTCCAGGAATTCTCCGTATGCCTTACCGCCGTTAGGTGTTTTTTCAACCAGGACGCCGTTTTTCATCCAGCCGCCGAACAGAAGTACTATCAGGTTTTTGGAAGCACTTGCGTCTGAGTGGATTGAATAATAGAAGTCGGCGCCCCAGGCATTGGCCTCGTCTGAGCGTTCTTCCAGGGATTTCTGATCCTGGTCTGTGTAACGGCACATCAGCAGGTTTTCCTCCGGCATATCTGTGTATGTCTGGAGCATGTCCTTGATGTTGAGGGCTACACGCAGTACTTTTTCTGCTTCTGAGTATCCCCACAGACCTCCGTTTTCATGCCCTGCATGACCGGGATCAAGGTAAAGTTTGAAATCACCCCAGCCTTCTACTTCAGCGGCAAGAGTGTTTACAGCAGGCGCAGCCACCATGGATGCCAGGGCTATAGCACCTATTTTGGTCAGATTGATAAAAGACTTTTTCATGGTGTCAGGCCTTATTGTACGTTAATAATATAAATATTGGCGTCTGATGCATTTTCAAATGCAACTTTGGATCCGTCGGGAGCAACTGCAGGGGTAACGGGGATCATGCCGTTCACATCAAGTACTATGCTTGATGCGCCGGTTACTGTATTGAGACTGCGGATGCTGGATGATGTGAACTGTTCACCATTGTCAAGCACGATGGTGTATACAATTGTCTTGTTGTCAGGCATCCATGACGGATGTGAACCGGTGCCGAGGCTGCGGAGGCCGGTGCCGTCATTGTTGATCAGCCACATGCCTTTGCCGGGCACCTGGAATGCAACCTTGGTGCCGTCAGGGCTGAGGGCCGGGTTGATGATAACCTTTCCGCTGAACTGTGACAGCGCGGGGGTGGCGGCGGCAACTCCGGCGGGGTTGCTCATCATGTTTACATATAAACCGGTGGCTGCGTCAGAAACGGGCAGGGCAGTGCTGCGGCTCAGGGTGCCGGTTGCGGTGGCACGGCCTGATACTGCATCAAAGCGCTTGGTCTGGCGCAGGGTACGGCCGTTTTCAACAACATTAGCGCGGCCGATAATGGAACGTGAATCAGCGGTCCAGGCCATCTTGTAACCTGTGCCGGCTTCAGAGGTAAGCATCTGAAGCTGACTTCCGTCTGCGTTTGCAACAAGGATTCCGGCGTAGTTGTCTGTAGTCACGGCAATCTTGGAACCGTCAGGTGACCATACCGGTGTCATCAGAGCCATCGGGCTGTCAAGCAGCTTAACGGGCTGGGAGGTAGCTGTTACCTGGGCACCGGCATTAACTGCGCATAGTGCTCCAAGAGCAAGCCCCAGGAGGTAAACCTTCTTCATTGATATTAGTTTTAGGGTTTGTGATTGTTGATTGTTGTTTTGATAATTTGCACAAAGGTAAACAACTTATTCCAATATTCCAAAAAAAAT
>CAZNBD010000124.1:0-1507 GCA_964571405.1 uncultured Bacteroides sp.
GTGCCCAAAGAATCGGACACTTAAGATCGGTATGCGGTTTATGGGACGTTTACAATATTAAATCCAAATTTCAATTTTGAAGACGTGTCTGCAAAATTAGTCTGATTTATAAACCTTGTTTGCTCAATCGGTCTTGCTTCTCCTTGCCGGAGATACCTAGCTTCCGTGCACCGCTCTCAATCGCCATTACAGTGAATTGTATCCGGCGGTATATGTCGTTGTTCGTATCCATATTACGAGCATTGTAAATGTTTATTATTTACGCCCCAGCCTCATTAAGCACTTTATCAAGCTGTGCCTGTAACTCCTCTTTTTTGGGAAGATAAAGCTGATAACGAGCAGCAAAGAGCTGATTAGTAATCCCTTCAAGGGCATATTCCATCAACACTTCATCTCGTCTGGATCCAAGCACGATTCCAATCGGCGGATTGTCATCGGTCATGCACACCTCTTTTTTAAAGTAATTCAGATACAGGTTCATCTGACCAATATCTCCATGCAATATTTCATTACGCTTGAGATCTATCAGAACATAGCATTTCAGGATACAGTTGTAAAACACCAAATCAACCTTGAACTGCCGTCCACTTATGGGCATGACGTATTGACGACCATAGAAGGCGAAACCTCGACCGAGTTCAAGCAGAAACTTCTCCATGTTGTCAAGGAGAGCTTTTTCCAAATCACTTTCCTTATAACGTTTCTTATGCTCCAATCCGGTAAACTCCAACACAAACGGGTCATGTATAATATCCTCAGAAGTCTGAATGGGGTGACCTTGATGGGCAAGCGCAAGAACACCCTTTTTGTCGGTGCTGAGTGCAAGACGTTGGAAAAGCGAGGATTTAATCTGGCGGCGCAGTTCTCTGACTTTCCATTTTTGGTTGACAGCTTCATGATAATAGAATTGTCGTTCCATTTCATCTTCACATTTTAAAAGTTCATAGTAATGACTCCAGCTCAAAAGGTGTGACACTGTCAGGCGGTCAGCTCTATAATGCCGGCACTATCTGCGGCACCTTTTGGAAAGTAAAGATAGAACTTCCTCATATATATGAGGTTAGACCGACTAAATCCTTTACCTCTCCTTACTGTCAAGTCTTTTGCCAGACGAGTTATGAGAAATTTTCCATACTCAGCTCGAATGTGACCCTTTTGCTCGAACTCGACAATATACTGTCCTGTCTGCCAGTTAGCATCAAGCAATTCAGTATTGACCGCTTCGACCGCACGGCTCCTCGCTTGTGACCATAGGTTATCAATTCGCCCGATGAGAGCATCATACTCAGATTGTGGAACTATTTCTGATATGTCCTTAACTTTGTCTGTCATAGCTTTCAGTGTTGTTGCTTTTTTTAATTAACATAAATCTGCCGTTGCAAATTGTTCGGGAATCCCGAACAACTGAACCTGTTGGTATTTCCGACAAGTTCAGTCTGATAGTCTCACTCACATAATCCAGCCTCCCAGTTTAGAAGTGTTTCGCTAATATCATCGGCAACCCAAT